>JANNWK010001055.1:0-3018 GCA_031408355.1 Myxococcales bacterium | reverse complement strand
GATGCGGTCGGCTCCGCTGGGCCCTGCTTCGTGATTGAACAGCCACATCTCACCCACGTTGCCAATCAGCGCCACCGTCCGCGCCAGGCCACCGCCCTTGGCCGCCGGAACTGGCTTCGGCAGCAAGAAGACGTGTGTGTAGGCTCTGCCGTCCCTGTTGATGGCTGCAGGGATGTCGCCCGGCTGACTCAGCACCGTATACGGATCGGCGCTGGGATCCGCATCCCAGAGGGTGGGATCGAAAATCTCGAGCGAGCGATTTTCCCGATCACCCGGTCCACCCGCCGACCAGTGATAGCCACCAGCGATCAACACTCGCCCGTCCGGCAACAGGCGGTTCGTGGGATACCATTTCATCCCCGGACTCTCGCTGGGCCCACCCTTCATGGGCGCGTCGACGCGCGTGAACGCCTGGGTAGCAGGATCGAAAATGCGCGAGTAGTCGAGCCCGTACTCTGGGTTCGCGATCGGCAAGATCCGCGGATAGTCCGTACCGCCAGCATAGAAAACGCGCCCGTCCGACAGCGGAATGTGGCCGCTGCAGTACAAGACTTGCCCCTCATTGGCGTTGAGCGCGTCTTCCGCAATGGGCTGCACAAGTAGCGTCGCGCCATCACTACTCGCGTCAATTCGCCCCGGATCGAGCACGAACGTCACGCCGTAACTACGCTGCGTGGTGCCGTTGCAGCTATCCTGCGCGATGCGCCCGGTGCCCGTAACGACCACCTTGCCGTCGCGCGCTTGCAGCACGGCGTGAATGGGTGTGACGTACCAACCCCCGGCAGGTTTGCTCCCAGCGTGGGCGTCCGTGTCATCGCGCAAGCTGGCGACCGGTCCCCAGGGCCCGACCTCGGCGGCTTGAGCCGTGTGGCAACGAAAAGCCAGCAGGGATAGCGTCGCTACGGTGATCCGACGCCACGAAGGGCGAAACAGCACTTGACCTAGCAGCATTGGATTTCCACGGATGCGCCTGCAAGGCTTAGTGGCGAGGGACGGCGCGATGGTTACAGAAACTCTCGGGCCACCCGGGTGGAAAGAATCTTGTAACCATCGGCGAGCTTTGCCCCACTAACCCCGGGATGCTCCCTGCCTGCCCTCGAAATCAGCTCCTGAGTCAGCTTGCACCGGTGCTTGCCGCAGCCGCGTTGGCCTGCTCGGAGGCGGCTCCCCCGAGCACGTCCGTGCCCACGGGAGGCAGCGGCGGGCAGGTCGCCGCTGCTACCGGCGGCAGCGGCGTGGCGGCCGGAGCCCCGGGCACGACAATGGGCGGAGGCGGAGGCGGAAGCTCGCCGGCCGCTGGCGGCAGCGCCGGGACGGGCGGGACGGGCGGAGCTGGTGGTAGCGCGGGCGCGGGCGGTGGCGGAGGCGCGTTGGCGGACGGATGGATCCCGCTCTTCAACGGAACGAACCTGGACGGCTGGACCGCTTCGCCGGGCGCCGCCGAGTTCTTTGGAGTCACCCAGCTCGAGGGTGAAGGTGTGCTTCACGTCTACCCGACCCACGCGGATCAGAGCGACCAGCCCGAGGCTACCCTTCGGACGAACGACTCCTACAGCAGCTACGTGTACCAGTTGGAGTACAAGTGGGGCACGAAGCGATTTGGCGACCGAAAGCAAACCGATCGCGACAACGGCATCTGCTTTCACGTCTGCAACGATCCGGACCAGGTCTGGCCAGAGTCGATCGAGTTTCAAATCGGCAGCCAGGCGTGGCCCGGGGATTGGGTCGTCGGCAACATTTTCATGCTCATCAACAAGACCCGAGCGCAGTGGCCAAACGCGATGATGAATGGTCAGCCGGTTTTTTCCGAAGGCGGCACGAAGAAGAGCATCGGCGCCCCCGCTAGCTACGAGAAAGCCCTGGCCCCCTCCCAGCTCAACAAGAATGATGACTGGAACGTCCTCGAGCTGACGGTACATGGCAGCACCGATGCCGAGTTCAAAGTCAACGGCACGGTGGTCAATCGAGTCTTCGACATGGAGTGTAACGAAGCGGGAACTTGGAAGCCGCTCGACCGCGGCCCGATCGCGCTGCAGGCCGAGTGGGCCGAGGTCTACTTTCGCAACATTCGCCTCAAGACGTTGCCCTAGGAACGAAATACCAACATGCACTTCTCAAGGTTTCTCTCGGTGTTTGGCAGATTCATGTTCGGTGCCGTGCTCGCCTCGTGTAGCGACGGGGGAACGCAGCAGGGCGAGACCGTGCGCGTCGTCCCCGCGGGTGCGGGCGGCAATCCGGCTGCTGGCGGCAACACCGGCATCCCGGTGGTCGGCACCGCCGGCGGAGCGAGCGTGGGCACGGGCGGAAGCGCGGGCGCCGGCGTGGGTCCGACTGGGGGGAGTTCCGGCGCCGGTGGCGTGGCGGGTTCCCCGGCCGCGGGTGGCAGCGGCGGTAGCGGTGGCGCATCGGAACCAGAAGGCAAGATCGTGCTCTTCGATGGCTCGGACGCGACTTTCAAGGAATGGAAGGCCCGCAACAATGGGCAGGACAATCCCTGGCAGAACAACGGGGATGGGTCGATGACGGTGAAGAGCAACACCGGCGATATCATCTCCAAGCAGGGGTTTCAGGATGTCTTCCTCCACTTGGAATACAAGACCCCCAAGATTACCTCGGCTGGCGGGGGACAAGAGCGTGGCAATAGCGGCGTGTACCTAAAGAGTTCCTACGAAATGCAGGTGCTCGACACCTACGGACTGGCGCCGATGATCGACGGTTGCGGCGCGCTCTACAGCATCGCGCCACCACTCGTGGTTGCCTGCAACAAGGAAGACGAGTGGAACACCTACGAGATCGAGTTTAAGGCCAACGTCTGCAACAACGGCCAAAAGTCGGCCAACGCCAAGTTCGTCGAGGTCAAGCTGAACGGCCAGCTGGTTCAGCAAAACGTCGAGGCGGATCACACGACTCAAGCGGGGCTGGACGAGAGCTGTGATCCACAGGGCGTGTTGCTGCAAGATCACAGCTCGATCTTGCCCGTGTCGTTCCGCAACATTTGGGTTATCCCTCGGAACTAGA
>JANNWK010001054.1:0-1555 GCA_031408355.1 Myxococcales bacterium | reverse complement strand
ATGGGCGAAACCGCCGCCAAGCTGAAGTTGGTTTTCGACGCGATGCGCGCTGTGAAGGCGGTCTTCCTGTTCGACGAGTTCGATGCCATTGGGGCGCAGCGCGCACTGCCGAACGATACCGGCGAGATCCGCCGCATCCTGAACAGCTTCCTGAAGTTCATCGAAGCAGACGACTCCGAGAGCCTGATCGTTGCCGCGACGAATCACGCCGAAATTCTGGACCGGGCCCTCGTTCGCCGCTTCGACGACGTGCTGAACTACGTACTGCCGAACCAGAGCCAAGCCCTAGCGACCCTCCGCCGAACGCTTCAGGGTTTCTCCACCAAGGTGAAGAACTGGGAGCCCGTCGCGACCGAAGCAACCGGGCTCAGCTACGCTGAGATTGTTCGCGCGTGCGAAGACGCCGCCAAGGACATGGTCCTTGAAGGGCGCGCGACCCTGACCGCGGAAGAGATTTCTCGCGCGCTGCGTGAGCGGAAGCAAGCGCACACAGCGATAGACGCGAAGTAACCAGGTAGTGAGGTATCCCTCGGGAGGGGACGACGAGCGATGGCTGATCGAAGCGAGAAGCTTAGGCATCTGTTTCTGAGCGATGGGACCACAACGAGCCCGTTCACGAGCCCGGGCTCGGTATTCGGCAAGCGACGTAAGGCGTTTCCCCATCGCGCTGATCCTGCCAGTCATGCCAGGTCCTTGCTTCAGCAATTGCAAGCCGTGCAGGGAGGCGCAGCGGCTCTTACCGCGGAGCGCGCGGCCGCGGCCGTCGGGGACTGTTCCGGCGTCTTCGTGGATGTGAAGTTCGTCCCCAATGCGGACTTTCCTTTGGCCGGTCTTGGGGACGCAGGGGCGCAGATTGAGGTTGTCGCGGTAACGGACCTGAGCCCCACCCTAGCGCAAGCCACGCTCTTCGTTCCTGACGGGCAGCTGAAGGTGTTGGAACGGAAGATCCAGCAGTTTGCGCTGACGAATCCCCAGAAGACGCCACGAAATGCCGCGCTCGTCAGCAGCCTTGATTCGATTCGCAGGTCCGTGGCGCGTTCGTTTTGGACAGATCCCTCGAAGCCGTTTCCAACGAGCGGCGGCGAGCATTGGTGGGAAGTGTGGCTCCGTCGCGGCGTCGATATTTTTCGCTTTCGTCGTCACGCACGAGTTCTCGAACTCCACCTTTCCGAGCGCGAGCTTCGATTCCCGGACCGCACTGTGCTGCTTGTGCGCGGTTCGGTTGAGAACGTGACGCGTTCGGCCGAGCTACTGGATGCCATCGCTGAGCTGCGCGCGGCCTCTCCGATCGATCTGGAGTTCCTGGGCGCCGACTCGAGCACCGAGCGCGGCTTGGTCGACGACTTGGCGTCTCGGATCGAGCGCGGCCCGACGCAGGCACCTGCTGTTTGTGTCCTCGACACTGGCGTGGATTTTGAGCACCCACTTCTGCGAGCCGCCCTAGAGCGCGACGACGTGCACACGTGTTTCGTCGGGGATCTGCGCGATCAGTTTGGTGGTGGGGACTGGCACGGCACGGGCACCGCGGGGCTCGCCCTTTATGGGCTCCAACTCG
>JANNWK010001053.1:0-5388 GCA_031408355.1 Myxococcales bacterium | reverse complement strand
TGGCCGCACCAGCTGGATCGCCGCTATCACCTCGCCCGCAAGAATCTCATAGGACGCATACGTGACCTTGCCGCCCGCCAGCAGCATGGGGCCTGAGTCGATGTTGGCGTGCCAGAGTACGCTGACCGCGGCGTTCTTCTTTTTGAAGGTGATCTTGGGGAGAGATGACAGGTAGGCGTGATAGCTGGCGATGTCTTTGGCCGTAAACCCACTCGGCGGCCTGCCCTTGTGGCGCAAGTGCACGCTGACCTTCAGCTCGCGTAACCCTGGTCCAAAGTCCGTGTTCGCCACCGCCTCCCGGAGCAATGTGAAGGTGGCGCCGCTGACGTCGGTCGATCCGATAAAAGCCACGGGGCGGATCTGTGCGAGCTCGAGTGTCAGGGGCATCGTCGCCAGGATTGCATACGTGGACGACGCGCGCGCGGCCCATTCCGCTGGGGAGTGGGTCACGAGGTTTTCCCAAGCACGTGGATCTTCGACGGCAGCGGGCTCCGCTCAGTTGCGTTTCAAAAATTTCATAGCACTTTGAATGTGAGCGGTGGCGAAGTCACGACGCCCGCGCTGGACAACGGTCGCCACTTTCCGGTCGACTCAGCGCGCCAGGTTTTGTAGGCCCTCACAGCGGGCAGACTGAAGCGTCATCATTGTTCATCGTTTCGAGCCGTTGCGGCGCGCACGCGGCTTCTTGGGCGTCGGTGGCCGAGCCTTCTCGGCTTTCGCGAGCCGGATGAAGTCGGCAATGTAGTCGACCTCGGTCTCTGCTGTGCGGACGCCCAGGAAGATCTGTTTGGCGATGCCGTGTCGACCGAGACGCACGGGCACGACGCCGATCTGCGGTTGGTACTCCCCGACCAGCCAAGCCGGAAGAGCGGCTACGCCGCGTCCACATGCCACCATTTGCAGCATAATATCGGTGGTTTCGATAACCTTGTGGCGCTTCGGCACCGAACCGGCCGGCAGCAGAAACTGGCTGTAGACGTCGAGACGCTCGATCTCGACCGGGTAGGTGATGAGCGTCTCGCCCTCGAGCTCGGAAGGCACGACGTACGCTCGTTCGGCAAAGGGATGCTGCTTGCTGACCACGAGGACTTGCTCGTAGTCGAAGACCGGCTCAAACCGGAGGCCTTTGCGCCGCAGTGGATCTGGCGTGACCAGCATGTCGATCTCGTGACCGAAGAGGGCACCGATGCCGCCAAACTGAAACTTCTGGCGGACGTCGAGATCCACATCGGGCCAGGCTCGCAGGTAAGGCTCGACGATCTGTAGCAGCCAGCGATAACAGGGGTGACACTCCATGCCGATACGTAGCGTGCCTCGCTCACCCCGGGCGAACTGGTCGATGACGCGCTCGGCGTGATCGATCTGAGGCAGTACACGTTGTGCGAGCGACAGAAGGTAGTTGCCGGCGGGCGTCAGCCGCAGGCCACGACCCTCCCTTTGCCAGATCTTCGTGCCGAACTGCTGCTCCATGCGCTTGACGGTGTGGCTTAGAGCCGACTGCGTGAGGCCCAGACTCTTGGCTGCAGCGGTAAGTGAGCCACGGCGATTCACCTCGTGCAGCAAGCTCAAGTGGATACGTTCGAGATAGTTCATCTATGACTCCAGTTCATGGATGCGTGACAAACTACCACTATTCGACATGGGTTTGAGGGTCTACGTTCGTCTGAACATAAGCAAGGGAGTCGACGATGGCGCGTATTCATAACCTAGGTTTTCCTCGTATTGGTGCCGAGCGCGAGCTCAAGTTTGCGCAAGAGAAGCATTGGAAGGGCACGCTGACTCACGCGGAGCTCGAAGCGCTGGGCACCGAGCTGCGGCGTCAGAACTGGCAGCGGCAGTCGGGGCTCGATCTCGTGCCGGTGGGCGACTTCTCGTTCTACGACCAGGTGCTGGACGCGAGCTTCTTACTCGGCAACGTGCCCGAGCGCGCTAGCGCCGGAGAGGGCCAGCCCCTCGACGCCTACTTCCGCGTGGCGCGCGGTCGCGCCGCAGGCGAGGCCGACGGCGGCGTTGCGGCGGGCGAGATGACCAAGTGGTTCGACACCAACTACCACTACATCGTGCCCGAGCTCTCGTCGCAGACAGCGTTTCGCCTGGACGCGTCGCGCTTGCTTGCCCAGCTGGCAGAAGCGCGCCAGGCGGGCGTATCCGCAAAGCCCGTCATCATCGGTCCTGTCAGCTACTTGTGGCTCGGCAAAACCAAGGACGGCGCGGATCGCCTGTCGCTGCTGCCGAAGCTTCTGCCGCTGTATCGCGAGCTGCTCGTGACACTAGCGCGCGAGGGCGTTGACTGGGTGCAAATCGACGAGCCAGCGCTGGTCACGGAGCTGGAGCCGGCTTGGCAACAGGCCTACCGCACTGCCTACGAGTCGTTGAAGGGCGCGAGAAGCAAGCTGCTGCTCACGACCTACTTCGGGCGCCTCGCTGACAACCTGCAGCTCGCCATTTCGTTGCCTGTCGACGGCATTCATCTGGATGCCGTCAGCGCGCGCGGCGACGTCGACAAGCTGCTTGCCAGCCTGCCCGAAGGCCGTGTGCTGTCGCTAGGCGTCGTCAGCGGTCGTAACATCTGGAGGGCGGATTTGGGCAAGACGCTCGACTGTCTCGAGCCCATTCAGCAGAAGCTGGGCGAGCGCTTGTGGATTGCGCCGTCCTGCTCGCTCTTGCACGTTCCGGTGGACCTCAAGAGCGAGAAGAAGCTCGACGCAGAGCTCTTGTCGTGGCTCGCATTTGCGCAGCAGAAGCTCGACGAGGTGCGGGTGATCGGGAAGGCGCTCAACCAGGGAAGAGCCGCCGTGCAGGACGCGCTGAGCGAGAACGCTCGAGCGCTCCAGAGCCGGCGCAGCTCGGAGCGGGTGACGAATCCCAAAGTGCAAACGGCCGTCGAGCAAATGTCTCCAAGCTCGGGAAAGCGCGCGGCGCCCTACGCCGAGCGCGCCGTGCGACAAGCGCAAGTCTTCAATCTGCCCAAGTTTCCCACGACGACGATCGGCTCGTTTCCGCAAACGGCGCAGATCCGCAAGTCACGCAGTGATTTCCGAGCCGGCAAGCTGGAGCGAGACCAGTACGAGGTGCGCATGCGTGAGGAGATCGAGCGCGCCGTGCGTGAGCAAGAGAAGTTGGGGCTCGACGTGCTGGTCCACGGTGAAGCGGAGCGCAACGACATGGTCGAGTACTTCGGCGAGCAGCTGGATGGCTACGCGTTCAGTGAGCTCGGCTGGGTGCAGTCATACGGCTCGCGCTGCGTCAAGCCGCCGATCCTGTTCGGCGACATCAGCCGCCCCAAGCCCATGACCGTGGGTTGGATTCGCTACGCGCAAACGCTGACTCAGAAGCCCATGAAGGGCATGCTCACCGGGCCGGTCACGCTCCTAAACTGGTCCTTCGTGCGCGATGACCAGCCGCGTTCGGCTTCTTGCTATCAGCTGGCGCTGGCCATTCGCGAAGAGGTTCAAGATCTCGAGAAAGCTGGCGTGCGAGTCATCCAAATCGACGAGGCGGCGCTACGCGAAGGTCTGCCCCTGCGCCGCTCGGAGTGGCAAGAGTACCTGAGGTGGGCGGTCGATTCGTTCCGCGTCGCCGCCAACGGCGTCGCGGACGAGACGCAGATCCACACGCACATGTGCTACTCGGAGTTCAACGACATCATCGAGTCGATCGCGGCGATGGACGCTGACGTCATCACGATCGAAACCTCGCGCTCGAACATGGAGTTGCTCGACGCCTTCGATCGTTTCGAGTACCCGAACGAGATTGGGCCCGGCGTCTACGACATTCATTCGCCGAACGTGCCGACCGAGCAGCAAATCGTTGACCTCATGAGCAAGGCCGCCAAGCGCATCCCGGCCCAGCGCCTTTGGGTAAACCCGGATTGCGGGCTCAAGACGCGAGCCTGGGAGGAAGTGCTGCCAGCGCTTCAAAACATGGTGAGCGCGGCCAAGCGACTGCGCGCGCAGCTCGCTTAGTTCTAGCTGCTAGGGCCAGCGACAGCCGGGCGTCGACGATGAGCTCGCGGCGCTCGGTCGACGTCCCGCCGGCCCTTCGGACCGTGGCGGCTAGCGTGGGCCGTGGCGGAAGCGCGCCCGGCCTCGGGGTGGCCGCGAAGACTCGGCTGCCGTGGCAGCATCGGGCTGCCAGACGGCGAATTCGCGCATCCCCGGCATGTCCATCAACAATGCGCCATTGGCCGTCACAAACAGCTCGCGGTGGCTCGTCGTGTGCCGGCCACGCGCGTCGTCCTCACGCACCGCGCCCACACGTTGAGCAGTGCGGCCGAGCAGGGCGTTGATCAGGGTCGACTTGCCTACGCCAGACATGCCGACGAGCCCCAGCGTGCGGTCGGGCTGTAGCCATGTCGCGAGCTCCTCCAGTCCAGACGCCGTCGAGGCTGAGCTGAGCACCAAAGGCACGCCGGCAAAGCTATTGCGAAGGGCGGCGGCCACGGTTGCCGCGTTCGACGCCAAGTCGCACTTGTTAACGATGAGTAGCGCCTGAGCGCCGCTCTGTTGCACGGCGGCGAGGTAGCGCGTGAGCCGCGGCTCGTTGATGAGCCGTCGCTGCGTCGCTCCATTTCCCGGCCCGAACGCGCTGACGATGCCAACGACGTCCAGGTTTGCGGCGATGACTTGAGCCGTCCCGCTCTCACCTGCTGCTCGTCGCATCAGACAAGTTCGACGTGGCAACACGTGTTCAATGAGGAATTCGTCCGAGCCGGGGACGTACGTGCCCGCCACGAAGTCTCCGACCTGTGGGCGAGCGGTGGCGTCCGCCCATGCCGCGAGACGACGCCCAACGATGATTGCCTTGCCTGGACCTCTGCTCGTCCAGGCCACATAGCTTTCCCCGTGAGCGACTGCGATGCGCGCCGGCTCCAGCTGTCCGCCAAGCTTGGCAAGCTCAGCTTGGAAGTACGAATCGTAACCCGCCTGAGCCAGACTCACGGCGAGTCCTGGCCGTGAGCAGGCGCGGTCAATTGCAACACCGGTGCCGGCTTGCCGGATGCGTCCATGACTTTGTCGACTTCACGGCGAGGGGTGAGCTGATCGATGCGGCGGACCAACTCTACGGAAGCCTCGACTTCCTCGGCGCGCGACGAAACGCTCTCCACGTTGCAACCAACGTTCAGACCCTGCTCCGCGGCAAAGCAGCGGACCTCGTCGAACGCATCCGCAGCCAGCTCGATGGATCGCGCGAGCATATCCCTTGCCGATAGAAGCTCGCGTCTTACGGAGGCTGGTAGATGCACTCCGAGCCATTCGAGGAACTCCAGCGTCTGCTGCGAGCCGCAGGGGCTGAACGTCAAAAGGATTGGGGGAGCTTCTCCGCCCTCGAGCTCCGCAAGGACACGCAGATCTTGGAGCAGCCGCTTCGTCGTGCTGACCGACCAAA
>JANNWK010001052.1:0-2208 GCA_031408355.1 Myxococcales bacterium | reverse complement strand
GCCGAGGGCCTGTATTTCCGCGTGGACGCGGCTCACCGAGGGGTGGTTGACCGAGAACTCGCATTCCTCGCCACGGCCGACGAGGTGACGAGGTCCAGTATTCAGCGCGAACTCGACGCCCGGCGTGGGTCCCACCACCATGACAAGACGATCGGGCTGGCCCAGCAGGGCCTGCGAGCGGGGCGCCACCGGCACGGTCGCCTTGCTGTCGAAGGTCGGCAGCGGCTGTGCCAGTGACTCGTCGACGAGCCCCAGCCGGTAGTCGCCTAGCTGCACCAGGTCTCCGTGGGCCAGCGGGTGGCTTTCGCTCACTCGCGCTCCATTCACGTAGCAGCCGTTGTAGCTGCCCGCGTCGACGAGCCGCCAAGTCCCAGTTACCCGCGCCAAGCGTGCGTGGCGTCGCGAGATGTTGCGCTCGGTGAGCCTGACCGTGTTGTCCTCGCCTCGACCGATCGAGTACTCGTCGCGGGCGAGGGGGACGACCGTCCGGTTCGCCTGGTCGTCCTCGATGGTGAGATTCCACATCATGGATATCTGGGTCTCGTCGCCATTTCCCGCCGGAAATGACTGGCCCTGATCCTGTCACGGGTTGGGGGGGCCCGGCAACACCGGCCTGGGTAGGTGGCGTTCAGCGTCACCCTTGGCTTGTCCAACGCTCGGCGAATCGAAACAGTTCGTCGTGCACTTCGGGCCGCGCTGCGCGGATTCTCAGGTTGGTGCGGGCGGGACAGACACGGTTCGTGAGCAGCACAGTCGCAATTTCGGCCCCAGGGTCGCACCAGAGGCTGGTGCCAGTGAAGCCCAAGTGACCGAACGTTTGAGGTCCGCAGAGCGCCCCGGCCGACGAGGCACCGGGCGACTTGCCGTCGAAGCCTGCCCGCAGCGTGCCACCGGCGCGCGGTCGCACCAGCGGACCGAACGCCGCGGCCGACAGCCAAACGCTTCGCCCCGCATGCGCATCCAGGAGCGCCGCACCGAACACCAGCAGGCTGTCGATGGTCCCGAAGAGGCCCGCATGGCCTGCGGCGCCGTGGCCAGCGAGGGCCCATGCGTTTTCGTCGTGGACGATTCCACGCACGCTGCCCCCACGAGCCAGCAACGTCTCGGTGGGCGCCACCTGCCAGGCAAAGTCATTTCGGGCCTGGCGTAGGAGCCGTGCCGAGCCCAGCTCGAGTCTCAGCGGCACCGTCACCTCGTCTCGAATGACCTCGTCCAGCGGTTTCTGCGCCGCGTGAGCCAGAGCAAGCCCAAAAAGCGCGTAGCCCAGATCGCTGTAGATGGGCGCGAAGCCGGCTTCAGGCGGCGGTCCCTGGCAATCGGCACGACGTGCGTTCGCGGCTTCGCGAATCGCGCGGCTGCGGCTGAAGGGGCGGCCCTGAAAGAGTGCTGCGAAGAGCGGACGATGCGGCTCCAGGCCGGCGCGGTGCGCTAGCAGCAGCTCGAGCGGCACATCTTGGGAAGGTGTCCCGGCGACCTCGGGAACGAACGCACCCAGAGGAGACGCGAGCGAAAGCTCTCCGCGCGCGACCAGACGAGCGGCCGCACACGCTACGACCGGCTTGCTGACCGAAGCCAAGTCGAAGAGGGTTCTCGTGGTTGCGGCCTGCCCGCCGGGCAGCGATCCGCTCGCGCCCGCTACGGGACGGGCCTGCCCGCCCAGCTGTGCTCCGCAGACGAACCCTGCTGCTGCCGCCTTGGCCACTTCCGTATCCACGACCGCGGACTGCAGCAGAAGCTCGACCATTTTCGTCATTTCGTCCACGGGCGAGCTGCTTTCCAGGGCCGTCACTACCGAATTTTGACCAGAGCGAAAGGAGGCCGGTATTCTGACGCGTCAGGTCTAGGCGAGAATTTCATGGCTGAGTTTACTTGGGAAGCCCGAGCACGCAGTGGCGAGTTGCGTAAGGGCGTCATGGAGGCGGAGACCGAAGAGGCCGTCAACAACCGTCTTCGTCAGCAGCAGCTTAGCCCGCTGAAGGTAAAGAAGAAGTCTTCGCTGCTCAAGATGCAGTTCGGCGGTGGGGTCGACACCAAGGATCTTGTCACCTTCACCCGCCTCTTCGCCACGATGATCGACGCGGGGCTACCGCTCATCCAGTGCCTCGACATCCTGAGCGGTCAGCAGACCAACAAGCAATTTGGCGCGATGCTGAAGGACATCAAGGGTCACGTCGAGCAGGGGTCGACGTTCTCCGAGGCGCTCAAGCG
>JANNWK010001051.1:0-2999 GCA_031408355.1 Myxococcales bacterium | reverse complement strand
GGCTGTACTTCGCGCGCGAAGTGGGCGCCGACTGCATTCAGCATTCCGCGGCCCTCCACCCGAGCGAGAGCGACGTGCCGGCCGAGGCCATGCTCGACCCCACCGCCAATACGCTGGACCTGCGCGCGCCCTTCAGCGCCGCGCGGCGCGATCGCGTCGAGGCCGCCATCAAGGAGTCGAAGGTCACGCTCAGCGACTTGGCCTATTTCGACAACCTGCTGCACGACGACCGCGCCGTTCGCGGGAAAAAGCTCGATTTCATGCGCAAGGTGTTCGACGCCGCCCAGCTGCTCGGCGTGAGCGCCGTCTGCGGCTTCGTGGGCCGCGACCAAACCAAGAGCATGGATCAGAACCTCGAGGCTTTTGAGGCCATCTTCATCCCTCTACTCAAGGAGGCCAAGTCGCGCGGCCTCCGCTATCGCGTCGAGCAGTGCCCAATGCCCGGCTGGACAACGGGCGACAATTTTCACAACAACATCGCCTACACGCCCGGCGCCTGGATCGCGCTTCACCGCATCTGCGAACGGCACGGCGTCGGCGATCAGTTCCGCATCCACTACGATCCTTCCCACGCGATCCTGATGGGCCAGGACACCCGCTCCATTTTCCAATTCCTGAAGGACAGCGGCTACGCCTTCTTGATCGACGGTTTCCACGTGAAGGGCCAGGTCACCAATAGCCCCGGTGTTTCCGAGTGGGGCTACGGTGGTCAAACCCTGAATCGCGGGGACTGGGTGAACGGCAAGCCCTCCACCAACCCTGCCGACCAGCTCAACGCTTGGAAGAAGCAAACCGCGCTGTGCGAGCACGAGCTGCCCGGCACCGCTCGGCACGATCCGCTCGCCTACTTGCAGAACCGCACGGTGGATTGGCTGGACCACCAGCTGGCCGCGCGCGAGCTGCTGCCGCTCGACGTGCAAAGCGTGCCGCTGATTGTCGAGCACGAGTACGGCCCGGCCCGCACTCAGGACAAGGCAAAGCTGAAGCCGATCCTCGCCGGCTCGCTCGCCTTCACCCGCAAGATCGACGAGGCGGCGGCGTGCATGTTCGCACTGCAGCACGAAGTGTTGCCGGCTCAGGGCATCCCGGTGCAGGGGCGCGGGCGTGAGGCCTACCGTTCGTAAAGAGCCGCCCTCCCTTGCGCGGCTCGTGGGGCGTCGGCGATGCGTGCAAGGCGCGTCATCCGTCGCTTCCTGGTCTGAATCACCTGAGCGGCAACGGATGCGCGTTTTATTATAAACAATACGCTGTTTGTTCTAGCCCCAGGGCCTTGGGGCAGGCCATCCTGCGCCACGGTCCAAGGCCGCACGTTGACTCTGTCAGCGTTGGCCGGCGACGCCTGGTAGCAACAAGCAAACCTTCGCTACGCTCACGCAGAACGGAGGACGTTCACCTACAGTGTGATGCGGCCTAGCACCTGATGTGAGTTGCAGTGTGGTGAGCAGTGCGCGGGTGGACAATGCGCCGGAAAATTTGCAAAAGCGGCGCGCAGATTACGCGGATTCCTAACGTCGCCAAAGAATCCATTCATGTTGCAGTAAAAGTACTCGTCGCTTGAGCGCAAATGCCCTGGAATAGCTTGCGAAATGCTCGATCACTGCTATTGAAGAGGTGCCTTTGTTAAATGGCTGTGACGGGCTGTAGGCATGGAGTGGTTGTGACAAGCTGTAGGCGCGCCGCTCCGGAGCGCTAAAGTCAAATTCGTTTCCCTCGCTTAGAGAGGTCTTCCCAAAATGCGCTATTCGATTCTCGCGGTCCCCTTCATCGCCCTCCTGGGCTCGGCTTGCAGCGGTTCAGCGACCGACATTGACACCCTCATGTCGCCGCCTTCGGGTGGCAGCGGCGGCTCCGGCCCCGTGGTCACCAACGGCGGCTCGTCGGGCGGCTCGGGTGTGGTCGGCAATGGCGGCGCCACGGGCGGTACGGGCGTGACTCCGACGGGCGGCGTCGGGACGGGCGGCGTCGGGACGGGTGGCTTGGGCGGCAGCGGCGGCGCCCCGGTTGTTGTCGACCCCATCTACGGGCCTCGCGAGGGCACGTTCAAGATGCTCGTGTACTCGCGCACTACAGGCTTTCGCCACGGTTCGATCGCCCAGGGCAAGGAGATGTTGCAGCAGATCGCGACTGAGCAGGGCTTCACGATCGAAGAAACCGAGACGAACGAGAAGATCACCGTGGCAGGTCTCTCCGAGTTCGAGATCATCTTCCACATGAACTCCACGGGAGACATCTTCAACGACACGGAGCAGGCGGCCTACGAGGAGTGGATGACGACGAAGAACGGCGCGTTCGGCGGCACCCACTCGGCGACAGATACCGAAAACGGCTGGGACTTCTATTCGGAGGTCACCGGCCAGTACTACAATGGCCATACGGCCGTACAGCAGGGCGCGGTTCAGTTCGAGGCGGACGCCCTCACGCACCCAGCCTTGAAGGGCCTACCGAATCCTTGGCAGCGCACTGAGGAGTGGTACAAGTTCGACAATCACCAGCAATGGACGCCCAAGGCCGGTTTCAAGATTTTGGGGCGAAAGGTGGCGGATTCTCAGCCGATCATGTGGGTGCGCGAGTGGGGGAAGTTCCGCGCCTTCTACACGGCGCTCGGTCACGACGGATCGACCTTCCAGGACCCCGAGATCAAGAAGCACGTCGCCGGCGGGATCATGTGGGCCGTGCGTCGTGAACACCTGCTGAAGTAGCGGCACCGGGTCGGATCTTCGGGGGGCCCCGCCCGTTCGATGCGGCGGCGCCTCGCCGTCGACCCGAAGGCTGTGCTCGCCGATCGAAAATTCTGTTGCATCGCGTGCCCCCGGTGCACTAAGTGGCTATTAGAAACGATCGTTAAGTATTGAGCGGCTGCCGTAGGGCTGGCCAGCCGCCGAGGGCCGTTGGACTTTGTCGAGCGGCTGACTCCCCCCAAGCAGCTACCGTGAGAAAGGTTGTGAGATCCATGAGGGTAAACAGAAAGCAGATTGGTGCGCTCGCGCTCGTGGCGCTGG
>JANNWK010001050.1:0-1923 GCA_031408355.1 Myxococcales bacterium | reverse complement strand
CCTCTTGGACGCCTACAAGCAGAGCGAAGCCGTGCCCGGCACCCGCCTCGGCCTCTACATGCTCACGGCCCAAGTGATCGACAGGGCCGAACCGCGCGAGTCCCTGCACTGCACCACCGTGTGGAGCCACGGCCTGCCGGGCGCGCAACTGCTGCTTTCCTCGGGGCAAAACCGGCGCTTCTTGCGGGGCTCGAGCGTGACCACGGAGAGCGAAGTGCGCGGCCAGCGCGGCGCGTACCTACTTGAAGCCACGCTTGCCTTGCAGCCGGGGGCTCGGCTGAGTTGGCTCACCGTGGCGGACGTGCGGCAGTCCCAAGCCAAGGTGAGTCAGCTTCTGGAGCGCTTGAACGACCCCGAGCGGCTGGTTTCGGAGGTTCACGAAGACGTGGACCGTGGAACCCAAAACTTGCGTCGCATCCTCGCCGCCACCGACGGCTTCCAGATGACGGGCGACCCGCTGACCTGCGCCCACCACGTAGCCAATGTCCTGTTTAACGATCTGCGAGGCGGCGTGTACGCTCAGGGCTACCTCATTCCGGGCGCGGACTTCGCGCGCTTCGTCAGGGCCTGGAATCGACCCGCTGCTAGCCGTTCCGCAGAGCTCCTGAAGGAGCTCCCCGCTACATTGACACGGAGCGAGTTGTTCGCGCTGGTGGAGCCCCTGGCGGACCCCGACCTCACGCGGCTAGCGTACGAGTACTTGCCGCTCACCTTCAGTCGTCGCCATGGCGATCCGAGTAGGCCCTGGAACCGTTTTGAGATCCGCGTGCGTGACCAGGCAGGCCAGAAACTGCTGGGTTTTCAGGGCAACTGGCGGGACATTTTTCAGAACTGGGAGGCGCTGTCTGTTTCGCATCCTGACTTTGTGGAAAACATCATCGTCAAGTTCGTCAACGCCTCGACCGCCGACGGCTACAACCCCTATCGCATCACGCAGGAGGGGATCGACTGGGAGGTGCCCGAGCCGGACCACCCCTGGGCTGCCATTGGCTACTGGGGCGACCACCAAATCATCTATCTGACCAAGCTACTGGAGCTCTCGCGCAGTCACCACCCCGAGCGTCTGCCGGCCCTGCTGGAGCGTGAGCTGTTTGCGTACGCCGACGTACCCTACGTGATCAAGCCGTACGCCGAGATCGTAAAGAACGTGCGCGACACCATCGTGTTCGACCACGCCAAGCAGGCGCGGGTCGAGCGACGCGTCGAACAGCTGGGAGCCGACGGCAAGCTGCTCGGGGACCGGCATGGACTGACCCGCGTGAATTTGACTGAGAAGCTCTGGGTGGCGGCGCTGGGAAAGCTTGGGAATTTCGTACCTGGCGGCGGACTCTGGCTGAACACGGGTCGCCCGGAATGGAACGACGCCAATAACGCCCTGGTCGGCTACGGCCTCTCCATGGTGACGACCTACTACCTTGAACGCTACCTGACGCTGCTGCTCGAGCTCATGAAGCCGCTCGCGGAGCGGGAGATTTGCATGAGCGCCGAGGTCGTGCTCTGGCTTGAGCGCACGGCCGCCGCGCTTGAGAGCCACGCCAATCTGCTCGGCGCCCCCACTATCGATGACCAAGCGCGGCGCCGGCTCATGGACGCACTGGGCGGAGCAGCCTCCGACTATCGAACTACGCTGTACGCGCAAGGTCTGCCACACAAGGCGAGTATCCGTGGCGAGCGGCTGCTTGAGGCAGCCGGGCTGGCGCGGCGTTGGGTGCGCCATACCATCGTGACCAGCCAGCGCGCCGACGGCCTCTATCATGCCTACAATTTACTCTCGTTCAAAGCCGATGGCGGTGTGGCCATCGAGCACCTGTACGACATGCTGGAAGGTCAGGTGGCGGCGCTCAGCACTCGCGCCCTGCCAGAGCCCGAGGCCCAAGGCGTGCTCAACGCCTTAGCCGAAAGCCGAATGTACCGGGCCGATCA
>JANNWK010001049.1:0-3126 GCA_031408355.1 Myxococcales bacterium | reverse complement strand
CTGGCGCTGTCGCCGGCAGTGCCCGCGCCGCCCATGCTCGCGCCGCTGGCGCTGCCGCCCGTCGCCACCACTTTGCTTCCGCCCGCGCCCACGGCGCTCGCTGTTCCTCCGCTGCTGTTGGCCGTCCCGGCGGCAGCGGTCCCTGCAGCTCCGCCAGCGTCCCCGGTAGCGACCGCGTCATAGCCAACGCGACAGCTGCCAAGCAGGAGCGGCCACAGCAGGGGCCAGCGAAAAACGCCTTGGACCCTAAGCTTGTGTCGCGAGGACGAGCGCTGGCTTTCCAACAAACCGGTTGATCCTCGCATGGGCTGGGCGGGGACGCCACGCGAGTTGGCCCTCGCCCACTCGCGATCCATTTTCGCCGGCCCGGAGCCGCCCGAACTGAGGCACACTAGCGGAGCGTGCGAACCCCTTCTCTGCTTGTTGTTGTCGTTGCCGGAGCGCTCAGCTGGCTGGTCGCCTGTTCGAGCCAAGCCCCGGCACCGAGCACTTCGGGTGGTGGCACTTCGACTTCCGCTGCCGGCGCTGCGGGCCAGCCAACGCTGGCGAGGTGCCCAGACGGGCCCGAACCCACGACAGACACGAAGCCGGTGAGCGTCGGCCTGGTGGAAGCGAAGCTCGTGGACGAGCTGGGAGCGCCCACGTCAGCCGGGCTCGTCCAAGTGTGCGGGAAGGACATTTGCATCAACGCGAACGTCGACGACTCGGGCGACCTGTACCAGGTCATCAAGCAGGACATGGACGCGCCTGCGTGCAAATACGGGGACGGCCGTACTTTCGGCAAGCTGGCCTTACCGCTGACTGGCGGCGACACAGATCTGGGCACGCTCACCACGGTTCGGTTGCCGGACTTCGCAGAGGGCGTGCCGCTCACGCCGGGTGAAACGGCAACCTCCGTGGGCGTGAGCCTCACGCTGGCTAGCAACGCCCGAGTCGAGGTCGACACGTTGACCTATGAGCTTGCCGAGGAACGCGGCTTTCGCGCCGCCGCCCTGCCGGAAGCCGCGCTTTCGCCGCTGGACCAAGGCTTCGTTCTTGGCTTCGCGCTCTCACCGGTGGAGACGCGCATTTGTCCCAGCCCCGCGCTGACCATCGACAACACGGCCAAGCTCAAGGCGGGCGCTGAACTCGAGCTCTACATTGCTGGCTTCGACGTGGTGGAAGAGTGGGCTCCCTACGCCGGCTGGCAAAAGGTCGGCGAGGGGCGCGTGAGTAGCGACGGCGCCACCCTGGATTTTCCGGACGGCGTGCCGCTGCTCACCGCGATCGGCATTCGGGAGAAGCCATGAAGCGGCCTGGGTTCGCGCGGCTTCTGGCGCTGCCGCTGCTCACGCTGGCTTGCGGGACAGGCGCACCGGAGATCCCGGCTGAGCTGATTGGCGGCGGCTCCAGCTGCTCGGCCCCTGATTACCCAGAGGCGGACTTCGGGACCGAACCCGGCGACGTGCTGCGGAATGCGTGCTTCTCCGGCTACCGGGCGCCCCAGCTGGTCGCGCCCAGCGCCGACCACGTCGAGGTCATTGCGTTCTCAGACTATTACGATCCGGCCGGAACCAAGGGCGTGGAGCTGCTGCTCGTGAACACCGCCGCGGTGTGGTGCAGCGCCTGCATCAGCGAGCACCGCGACCTGCCCGAGCAGTCGCAAGAGTTCGCTGCGCAGGGCTTGGTGGTCCTAGGGACACTATTTCAAGACGCGCAGCGCAACCCGGCGAGCCTCGACGATGTTGAGCGCTGGATCGACAACTTCGACACCAGTTTCCCGATGGTGGCCGATCCTGAGCTGCAGATGGGGGCCTATGCCTCGCCCGACACCGCCCCGCTCAACCTGGTAATTGACGCGCGCTCCATGCGCATATTGCGCAAGTACGTGGGCAACCAAAGCGCCGCCATCTGGCCCTACATCGAGTCGGAGCTGGCGCGGCGCCAGCCCGATAGCTCGCGCTGAAGGAGCCCTGACGCAGCGAGTCCGGGCTCGCCGGGGGCAACCTGGGCGGCGGCGGGCCAGGCAGCGGCGGTTCCTCTTCACCGGGCGCACTGGCGGGCGCGGCGGGCGAAACCGTCGGAACCGGTGGCGCGAACCTGGGCGAGGCTGGTGCCAGCTCCGGTGGAGCCACAGCGGGCGGCGCGGACAGCCAGGGCGGTCAGGGCGGCGCGGGGGAAACTGACGTCTGCCCGACCGCGCCGGCGGAGTCATCAGGCGCCGGCTGCGCTTGGAAATCCGTGGCGGCCTGCAACACGGGCGTCACGATCGCCGACTGGTGCGGCGCCGGCATGCGGGCGGCGAAGCTCCAGCGCTGCGCGGACGCGGTCCTGTACACTCCTGACGCTGAATATGCCGCGTTCGCGCTGGCAGCATGTCCGGACGGTGGTTGCCCCGTCGACCCCGAGCACGTTGTCTGGCGCTGCATTGAGTGCTGCCCGGCGCAGTAGCGCGGCGCCCACCCGCGTTCGCTAGATCGCGGCGAAAAATGGGACCTGCGCAGGAATCGAGCGTCAAAGGCGCGCCAAGGGAAGGCGATTCTCAGCGTAGATGACATCCCGAAACGACCCACCTCAGCGCAAGCGACCCACGCGGGCAAGGACGTCGTCGTCAAACATCTGCTTTCAAGCGACTATCGCGTCTTCTACGGCAATGAGTGCATTGCTTGGGCTAGCGGCTCCCGACCGAAGCCTTCAACCACAAGCAACCGAAACAACGACAAGAACGACAAGAACGACAAGAACGACCTGGGAGTGACACTTTCACCGAGCGGTTAAGGGGTGACATTTTCACTTAGCTCTGACAAAGCGGACGATTTTCGTGGACAAGTTTGCAGAGCAAGCTGACTCCTCGAAGCTCGCTTGCACGCGCATGCCTGCTGGTCGCGCTTCAGCCGCGCTGGGGCGCGCGATCGGCAGCAGCTCTGACTTCGTAGGCGATTTTGCGCACGAAACGCGATCCTGGCGGCTCTCAGGAACTCGAAAATCGGCGTGTTATGGAACAAGGATGTCAGCGCACTGCGCAAGGGGAGGCGCACGAGAGTGCACGGATACCGAGCTCGTGGCGCGCCTGCCCACGCTCGTCCAAGCCGAGCGCCACGCCATGGCCGACGTGATCGAGCACTTGGTCGAAATGGAGCGCCGGCG
>JANNWK010001048.1:0-6075 GCA_031408355.1 Myxococcales bacterium | reverse complement strand
GCCCTTTATCAACACCCTGCTAGGGCTCGGTCGGCCGAGCCGGCGCCGCCGGGTTGGAAGCCGGCGCCGCCGTTGTTTCGCCGGCCTGTTCGCTCTGTTCGCGCGCGCGCTTCTTGCGCTTGCGCGTCTTGTCGTCCTCCGGCTCGGGGTGCCCGACGTCGTAGCTGGTGACCTTGGTTGAAGGCGCAGAACCGGCCGGTTTCCAGCGGAAGGCACGCGGCTTCATCGGGCGACCGAGCGCGTAGAGCACGCTCGTTTCGTAGCTCGCCATGGGCGGCGTGTCACCGCCGGCGCGCTGCACGAAGGCGGGGTGATGCGAACCGCGATCGAGCTCGACCACGTCGCCGCACCCGGCGCGCACGAGCGCTGTCGCTGCTGGATCGCTCGAATCGTGGCGAGCGACGGCGACCACGACGACTCCGTCTTCCATGATGCACAAGGCGCCACGTTGTCGCAGCTCGCCTCGCTCTCTCGCGCGTGGTTCCAGCGTGCCCGATCTTGCCAGCAGCGGTAGTTGGCTAGCGTCCTCGTCTGCCGCCAGATTGGCGGAGCCTGCCGCTTCCAGTCGCACATTGCCCTGCGCATCGAGCACCAGGGTCGCATAGCTGCTCCGCAGGGCGATCGGGGAAGCCCCGCCAAAGCTCAGGCCGTAGCGCGTTGAGTCGGTGGTGTGGCCGAGCCCCACCGCCGCCAGCACCTCGTGCGCCTCGCGTTCATCCAGCGAGAGCTTGACGCCGCGTGCGCCCCAAGCCCCGGGCTCCTTGGAGCCTGCGCGAAGCCTGAAGCTCACGTGACCCTTCTGGAAACGCGTGAGCTTCACCTCCACCGTGCCGATCGCCAACTGTGAGCTGAAGATGCCCGTCATCCAGCTGGGCGGGGGTTGTGAGCCTACGTCGGGCATCCAGGAAAACCCAGCCGCCTGCGGTGGGGCCGCGTCGCGCACCAGCACATAGAAGAAATCCTTGGGCGCCATGCGCACGTACTTGTCGAGCGCTATTTTCATGCCCGGATCGGCAATGCGAAGCTCGGCCTTCTGTTTTTTTAGGTCGAGCAAATCCGTGAACACGAAGCCAGTGTGGGCTGGATTCATGTCCAGGTGCATGCCGTAGGCGCAACCCGCCTGGCGGAGCGCCTTGCCCAGAGTTGAGCCGTCGATTTCACTGCCCCAGGCGTAGTAGAGGTGCCCGGCCGAGGTAACGCACACCGCCGAGCGATGCGTCATCACGCTCTCGCCTTCTAGCTGCCAACCCCACAGGTTGCGGCCGGTTGGATTGGCGACGCCGTCCTCGACGAGCGGATCTAAGTTTTGACGAAACGCCAGCAGGTTCGTCGGAATGTCGGTCGTATTGGGCCAGCTGCCCAGGCCGACCTCGCCCGTATCGGTGACGACCAGACTGGCGCCACCCTTCACGGGCGGCAAGAGCACGCGCCGGTTCACCATCATGCCGTACTGACCGTGCGTCGTCTTGAACGCGCCGTTGAAGGTGGCCACCACTCGTCGGTAAACGGCGGGAGCGCTCGGCAGCCGCCCATCGCCGGGTGGACCTATCGTGGGCCTTGGATCCTCGAAGCCCGCCTGCATGCCGAGTTCGAGTTGGCGCATATCCAAGGCGATCAGCAGGAGCTCCGAGTAGGGGCGCTTGGCGTCAGGCCGGATCTTCGTGCGGTAGAAGTAGGGCGGGGGCTTGTCCGTACTCCCGGGGGGGCCCTGCACGGGCTTTAGGAAGGCGTGCGTTACCGGCACCCATTCGCCTTCGCCGGCTTTGGGCTGCTGCCAAATCGAGGGCACATTGGGAGGCGGCCAGGTGTCGGCAGCGCCCTGGAAAGCTGAGGCGTCGAGCACGCGGGCGACCGAACGCTTCTCACCGTCGACCTTCAACTCGGTCGACTTGCTACTGGAGAAAAGCGAATAAGCGGCCCGCTTCACGCGATCTTCGGCGCCGAACACCTGGTTCTCAAGCCAGGCTATCGGCTCGGGACCGACCTCCGCTCGCACCGTGTCCACCAGCCAGTGCACAAGAGGCTTGCCGCCGTGCACCTGAGGTACCGCGCGCGCCGCGTAGACCTCACCGCCCTCGAGCGCGGAAAGCGTGCGGGTGGCAACGTCGAAGCTGAGGCCGCGGCCCGGCTGGCCGAAGTCTACCGTGAGTTTCTCGGGCTGAAGCGCGAGCCGCGCGTGCTCTGCCGGCACGTCCAGCACGATGTCGGTGCGCCCGATGCCGCTCAGCGTGCCGGTTCGTTGCAGCGAAGTGAGCGCGAGCAGGCAGCGATCGAGCAGCGAATCGGGTCGGTCGGCGCGGCGAATGCCGGGCAGCTCCAGCACGCTGATGCCTTGGATCTTCCCGAAAGCCAGGGTCGCAAAGCTGGCGCGCTCGCCCTGGGTTTCGAGCCCCACGTCGTCACCCAGCGGCGTGTCGGTCAGGTTGCGCAGCTCCCGCACCTGGATGATCTGGCCGCTCAGCGTGACGCGGACCCGCGCTCGGTACAGATCGCGGGGAGTGCCCTCGTCCTTCCGCGACAGGAACAGCAGGTGGCGTCCCAGGAACGTCTCGGCGAAGAAGCCCGGACTCGCCTCCCAGGAAATCTCCTGAGCGTCGACCCGACCGCCACTGGCCCGTCCCAGGGCTCCCGAGAGCCCCGCCAACGACTTTTCAGGCGGCGCCGGTGTCGCCAGGCGCACCAGGCCAGCAAGCCCCAGCGACGCGCCCAAGAGGGCCGCTCGGCTCTTGAAGAAGCCCCGGAGATGCGGCAGCTCGCGGAGGGACCCAATCGACACGGTCCCCCCGCGTACCTTTGGCCGGCGAGGGCTGCAAGCTCACCGGAAATGCTTGTGCCTTCGCGGGCTGGCTGATACGTCGGTGCCCGCGCCCCCCATTTGGGGCTCGCGAAGCGCGTCGTGAAAAGCAACCTGACCGTTCGGCTACTGACCGCGGCTGTGGTGGTCCCGCCGCTGCTTCTGTTGCTGTTTCAGGGACCGGCGTGGGGTTTCTTCTTGCTCGTGCTTTCGGCCTGCGCCGTGACCGCCTCGGAGCTGTTCCGGATGACCCATCCGGGCGACCGCGTCGCCCAGGCGCTCGGCGTGGCCAGCAGCCTTGCGGCCTGCGCCGTCACCTATCAGTACTCGAGCGAGCCGCGCGCGCTGCTCTCGCTCATCGCGGGCATCACGTTGGTCGGCTTGCTCACCCCACTTTGGCGCCTGGGTGACCTGCGCACGGCGGCGCTGCGTACGCTCGCCGGGGTGGCCGGCCCTTTCTACATAGGCTCGATGCTTGCCATGCTCGCGTTGTTACGTCGCGACGGCGCCGACCTCGGCGGCAGGCTCGTGTTCATGTCGCTCACGTTCTCCTGGCTGGCCGACACCGGCGGCTATTTCTTCGGACGCTTCCTGGGCAAGACCAAGCTGTACGAAGCGGTGAGCCCGAAGAAGACTCGAGCCGGCTTCGTGGGCGCGCTGGTTGGCGCAGTCACGGGGGCGCTGCTCGCCAGCCTCTGGTACTTGCCAGCGCTCAAGCTCAGCCACGCGCTGCCGCTGGCTCTGTGCGCCGGCGCCTTCGGTCAGTTGGGGGACTTAGTCGAATCGCTGCTGAAGCGCTCCACGGGCATCAAGGACTCCGGCGGCATCGTCCCGGGTCACGGCGGCTTGCTTGACCGCATCGATGCCCTGCTCATCGTTTCGCCGATCGTCTACCTCTACGCGACCTACAGCGGCCTCATTCAGTCCGTCGCGCGCTAGCCTGCGCTTTCGCCTGCGCCTCAAGCTGACGCTTCGCTTGGCGTCCCCACGAAGCGATAGCCGACGCCGCGCACTGTCTCCACATAGTCACGTGCCGCCTCCAGCTTCTCGCGCAAGCGCTTGACGTGCGTGTCCACGGTACGGGTCGTGATGTCCGCCTGAATACCCCACACGTCGTCGAGCAAGGCGCTGCGCGACTGCACTCGGTTCCGTCGATCGTAGAGCGTGACGAGCAAGCGGAACTCAAGCGCCGTTAGCTCGACCTCCACGGCCTCCACCCACACACGGTGAGCCTCACGGTCGACCTTCAGCGCACCGAACTCGATGCTCGTTTCGTTCTCAATCTGAGGCTTGCCACGGCGCAGGACGGCCTGAATGCGTAGCGACAGCTCGCGAACACTGAAGGGCTTCACCACATAGTCATCGGCGCCGAGTTCGAAACCGACGACCCTATCTATCTCCTCGCCGCGCGCAGTAAGCATCACCACTGGGACGCCGCGAGACGCCGGCGACTCTTTCAGCTGCTTGCACACTTCGGTGCCGCTCAAGTCCGGCAGCATCAAGTCGAGCAAGATGAGGTCGGGCAGCAGCTCCTTGCCCAAGCGCAGGCCGTCGCGGCCCGAGCGCGTGGTCGTGACGTCGTGGCCCGCCTGGCGCAGGTTGTACTCAAGGACCGCGACAATATCCTGCTCGTCTTCAATGATCAGAATGCGTGCCATTGGATCCTAAGGTGTTCGGTGATTGTGACGATTCGGTGACAGGGGTGTAGTACTGTCGCATCAGTGAGAGGGGGCTAGCGCTCCAAGCTGACGGGGAACGGCGTATCGGCAAAGCGGTAGCCCACGCCGCGCACTGTCTCGACGTAGTCTCGGGCCTCACCCAGCTTCTCGCGGAGTCGCTTGACGTGAGCGTCCACGGTGCGCGTGGAAATGCGCGCATCCATCCCCCAAACGTGTTCGAGCAGGGATTCGCGAGGCTGCACACGGTTCCTGCGGTCGCACAGCGTGACCAGCAGTTTGAACTCGAGCGCGGTGAGCGCAAGCTCTGACTCGCCCACCCACACGCGGTGAGCCGCGCGATCAATGCGCAGGCTCCCAAACTCAACCAGCGTTGCGTCCGCCGCCGCAGGCTGTCCCCGGCGCAGCACGGCCCGCACGCGAAGCACCAATTCACGCACGCTGAAGGGCTTGGTGATGTAGTCGTCCGCCCCCAGCTCGAAACCGACGACGCGATCGATCTCTTCCCCGCGCGCGGTCATCATCACCACCGGCAGTGAACGCGTCTGAGGGTTGTCCTTGATGGTTCGACAGACTTCCGTCCCCGGAATGTCGGGCAACATCAGATCGAGCAGGACGAGCTCCGGGTTCCCCTCTCGGACCAAGCGCAAGCCATCCAATCCGCGCGCGGCCGCCGACACCTCGTGCCCTGCGAGGCGAAGATTATAGTCGAGAACCTGACGAATGTCGGCTTCGTCTTCGATGACAAGAATGCGGGACATGACGACTGCGAGTGCGAATACAATCGATAGTTCCGGCCTGTGACCGTGTCGTGACAGCCTCGTGCCAGCTTTGCCAGTCCGCCTCTGCTCGTCTCAAACCCGTCGCAACCCCCGGCTGCGTGGCGTTGGTGTGACGAGAGCAAGACGAAAACGCCCGCTTCGCGTTTGTGGCGCGGAGCCCTTCACGGGCATTTTGCTGAGTCGCCACGGAACCGTCACGGAGTCCCGGCAAGCTCTCGCCCATCAACGTGGCCTTCGAGAGCTGGAGTCAGACAAGTACCGACGTCATGAGGCTAAAACGCCTCGTGCTGGGCGGCGGCGCTGGGACGCTCTTGCTCCTGGGCGGCGGCGCCTTCCTCGTCCTCACTTCGTCACAAGCCGCGGCCGTCGAAGAAGAGGAAGCCAAGATCGTCGAGGTGCAGCTCGCCGCCGAGCCGGAGCCGGAGCCTGAGCCAGAACCCCCTCCGCCTCCCCCGGAACTGAAGCCGCAGAGGCCGAACCCTGGCCCGCGCCTGGAGAAGCTCGAGGTCCCGACGGAGATCTCCGATGCCAAGCTGGACGAGAAGGACGCCAAGCCGAGTGACGGTGGAGGCGACCCCTACGAGAAGGGCGGCGGCGACGGCAGCGGCGGTCCACAGAAGGCGGTGGTCGAACCGACGGTCGTGGCGCCTCCGCCACCCGCTCCCATCATCCCGAAGGTGAAGAAGCCGGTACCGGTGTCCGAGGGCATGACCCCGCCCGAGCCGATCGCCAAGCTGGTGAAGCCCGAGTACCCGGCCGACGCGAAGGCGGCCGGCCTCGAGGGCACCGTCGTGGTTCGCTACATCGTGAGCGAGCGCGGCGC
>JANNWK010001047.1:0-4383 GCA_031408355.1 Myxococcales bacterium | reverse complement strand
GGTGCGCTCAGCACGTGGCCGCAACCAGCGCACTTCTTGAAAAGCCCGCGAGCAACGGAGCGTTTCTCGGCGCTGTCGGTTTGGGTTGGATTACGTTCGGGCAGTGCCACTGGAAACCGCAAATCTAGCAAATACGGGCGGAGGTTCGACCAAGCTCGACGGCAAAGCAAGGAGTTGCCGCCGACTTGCCTCAATATTGTCGGGATGGCCTGGCTCGGACGCAGCTTTTCGCAGCTGCCTGGGTACGCCGGGCACTAGTGCTTGAGACTAGGCGATCGTTCGGGGGAACATCGCTGCCCATGACCCAGCCCACGCCTCCGGAGCTCCGCGCGCCGTTGATCGGCCGCGACCTTGAGGCCGCCGCCCTCAAACGCGCAGCGCTTGCCACCCTCGAACAGCGGGAGGTGCGCGCCGTCACGTTGGTGGGCGGACCCGGCATCGGCAAGGCCCGGATCGTCGAGGAGTTCCTGCGCGAGTTCTTGGCGGAGCGCCCCGGAGCGCTACGGGTGTTTCAGGTCCACGTGCGCCTACCGGCCCTGAGCCACGGACTTATCGAGCGCCTGCTCCGCGCGCGCTTCGGAATTCAAGACGGCGAGGACCGCGCGGCCGCCGCCGAGCGGGTGCGGACCGAGGTCGCTTCAGTGCTCGAAGATCGTCGCGTGGGAGACGTGTGCTTCCTGCTCGGCCAGCTGATGGGCGTACCGTTTCCCGAGAGCCCACTGACGCGCGGCTTGGCGGGCGACGCGGTGCAAGCGCGCCTGCTCCGACGTTCCGTCGTGCGCAGCTTCTTCGAGGCCGACGCGGCGCGAAGTCCGATCTGTCTGGTGCTCGAGGATTTGCACGCCGCCGACGGCGATTCCCTGGAACTCATTGGGCACCTGCTGGAGCACGTACGCGGGCCGCTGCTGATCATTTGCCTGACTCGCGCCGAGCTGCTGAGCCGCCAGGAAGGCTTCCGAGGTCTGGGCGGCAGTCGGCACGAGGTGCTGGAATTGGGGCCGCTCTCTGCCGAAAGTGCCACACGTATCTTGCACGAACTTCTGGCCCACTGCGTGGGTGGGCCGCCGCAACGATTGGTGGACGCGGCGCTCGGCATGTCGGGCGGCACGCCGGGCCTGCTCGAGGCGATGGTACGGGTCTTCTTCGAAGCTGGCGTGCTCACGAGCGCGAATCAAACGGGTCAGGCGGACTCAGCGAGCTGGCAGGTGGACTTGGATCGCCTCCAGAACGCTAGGCTGCCGTTGACGGTGGACGACGCGGTGCTGGCGCGACTGTCGTCGCTTTCGGCGCAGGAGCGGCGGGTACTGGAGCACGCCGCGGCTGTCGGCAGCGTATTCTGGCTCGGCTCGCTCGTGGCATTAGGGCGCATAGAGGCCAAGGCGCCCGAATACTGGACCGACTCGACCGGCGACGACGTCGCGCGGATCCGGCGCTTGCTGGGGAGCTTGGTGGAGCGCGACTACCTTTTGCTACTCCCCGACTCGGCCTTCGCTGACGAGGAGGAGTACATCTTCAAGCACAACCGCGAGCGCGAAAAGGTTGCTGAGTTGACCAGCGCGGGGGCGCTTCGCCGCTACCACCAAACGATCGCCGACTTCCTGGCACAAAAAGAGGCCGTGCGCAGTCAGGAGGAGTACCTGGCCGTGCTCGCTCGCCACCTGGAACATGGCGGTTGCTTGACGCGGGCCGCCTTCGCCTACCTTGAGGCCGGCAACGTCGCGCGCGGGCATTTCGCGGCCAAGAAGGCGCATGAGTACTACCAGAAGGGACTGGAACTCCTGGCCAGCGACGACGCACGTCATCGCATCGATGCGCTCCACAACCACGGAGACGTCCTCTTGCTCTTGGGTCGAACGGACGAAGCGCTGCTGGCCTTCCGCGAGATGCTCGAGCTTTCGTTCCGGCTGGGGCTTCACGGCAAAGGTGGCGCCGCTCACAACCGCATGGGTCGGGTGCACCGAGACACCGGCTCACTCGGTCTGGCTCAGGACCACCTGGAGACCGGGCTCGCGTTGTTCGAGCGGGCCAAGGATTCGCGCGGCATCGCCGCGTGTCACGACGATATCGGCAAGCTGCTTTGGATGCGGGGCGAGTACGAGCTTTCGCTGGCAGAGCTGCGGTTGGGGCTGGACATGCGCAAGGGCTTGGGTGACGGACGCTCCATCGCCCTCAGCCTGAACAACATCGGCCTGGTGTGGCGCGACTACGGCCAGGAAACGCAGGCTCGCGAAGCACTGGAGGCGGCACTCAAGATTCGGCGGGAGCTGTCCGACCCGCTGGGTATCGTTGAGAGCTTGAACGACCTTGGGCAACTGGCCCTGGAACAGGGCGAACTGCCTCAGGCCCTCAAACTGCTCGAGGAGGCCCAGCTGCTGGCGCGCGATCTTGGCGAGCACAATAGGATCGCTGTCGTGCTCGCCAACATCGGCGAGGTGCACCTGCGCAGCCACGACACGAACAAAGCCATCGAGGTACTGCGCGAGGCGGAAGAACTGTGCGACGAACTGGGCGACAAGCTGCACCTCGCGGACGTAAAACGAGCGCTAGCCAAGGCCTACTTGGAGCGAGGCGACCTTAGGTCCGCCCGAGACAGCATCAAACGCTCCGTCGATCTGTTCGGTCAGGTGCGCAGCAAGCCCCACCTGGCAGTGGCGCTCAGAACCTTGGGCGAGGTAACGGGCGCCGGCGCGTGGGGTGACGGGCACGAGGTCAAGGCCGTGGATTATTTCATGCGTTCGATCGCCATCTGCAAGGAGATCGGCAACGAGCTAGAGGTCGCCAAGAGTTATCGCGCGTTCTCCGCCTATGTTACCGAGTCAGCGCACTATCAGACCGTTCCAGAGATCCAGCGCGAGGCCCAGAAGCTCTCAGAGATGGCCGACGAGATCTTCGAGCGGCATCGGATCCGAGTTGCCGGCAGCAGCGCCATCCCAGCCCTATGAAAAGCCAGCCCCAGATGAAGGTCCGCCGCGTCGGCAACGTACGGGTCCCATTGCCGGCCTACCAGACCGCAGGCTCGGCCGGACTCGACCTGTCCGCCGCCATTCCGCAGGCGCTCGAACTTCCGCCAGGGGCACGCCGGCTCGTCCCGGTCGGGCTGGCCCTGGAGATCCCCGAGGGCTACGAGGGGCAGATCCGCCCACGTTCCGGGTTGGCGCTCAAGCACGGCATCGGCATCGTCAACGCTCCGGGCACGATCGACTCCGACTTTCGGGGTGAGCTCGGGGTCGTACTGATCAACCACGGGCAAGAGGCCTGGCTGATCGAGCCGCTCGCGCGTATCGCCCAACTCGTGCTCGCACCGGTCACGCAAGTCTTGATCGAGGAGGCCGAAATCTTGAGCGAAACGGCGCGTGGCGCAGGCGGCTACGGCAGCACGGGGACACGCTAGCGGGCGGCCACGAGCGGCCTCAGTTACTCGCCGGCAAGCCGGCGCAAAGCCCGCTCAGGAAGACTTCGAGTTCCCGCCGCAAAAGCTCGCGGTCGAGATCACGGGTCACGATGTGGCGCGACTGCGGGAGCAGCACGGTCCGCTTCTGAACGCTGCCGAGCCGCACGGCGACGCGCCAGGCGTTCGCGACCGGGCACACCTCATCCTGCTCGCCGTGGACTACCAGCGCTGGCGCGCGCACTCTGTGTAGCTCCGGTACGAGCTTCTCCCCCGCACGCAGCACGGAGATGGCCGAGCGCACGGGCTGGGCGTTGTAGGTGAGGTGCAAGACCTTCTGTTCCGGATCGGCGATGCCGGGCGCTGTCTTGGGCATCCAGAAGTCGGGCAAATGGCAGCGATCGACCAGGCGCAGGGCCCAACCGGGCCAGGGGTTGCGCAGCCAAACGGCGTTTGCCAGCACGACCACGCCGAGCGTTGTCTCCGGGTAGCGGATGGCCAAGGTCAAGGCCAAGAGCGAGCCCATGGAGAGGCCAACGACCACCACAGGGCCACGCGCGGCGAGTCGGCAATAGCTCTCCTCGGCGGCATCCAGCCAGTCCTGAAACCGCAACGGTGCCAGATCCGAAACGCGCGCTCCATGTCCGGGCAGGAGCGGTGCTTCCGCGCCAAGGCCCAGCCCAGCGGCAACCTCTACGACCAGCGCGACCTCTTGTGGGGTGCCGCCGAAACCATGGAAGGCCAGGACCCGCGGCGCCCGACCGTCCCTCGCGAGCGCGTCCGGAACGCCCTCGCCCATCAGCGTGCCGCGCGGCCGGGGCTGGCTCATGCACTGCCGCGCTTGATGCCGTAAGCGCGGATCTTCTTGTGGAGGTTGGTGCGCTCGACACCGAGGACCTGTGCGGCGCGCGAGATGTTCCACTCCAGCGAGGCGAGCACCTCGACGATGTAGCTGCGCTCGACGCGCTCTCGATGCTCGCGCAGGGTCGCGCGCC
>JANNWK010001046.1:0-8537 GCA_031408355.1 Myxococcales bacterium | reverse complement strand
GTCTGCTGGGCTTGCAGCTCACCGCTGACGAGTGCCCACGGGCCAGCCGCTGTCAGTTCGTCCAACAGTCGCTCTGGGTCGGATGCACTGCAATGGGGCAAAAATTCGACCTCCGAAGCGGTGTGACGCACCCGCACGTAGAGTGATCGCTCTCGGCAAGATGCTGGAGTGCTGCAATGCTCTGCGCTCCAACTGGGAGACAAGCTTGGCAACTCGAACCGCGCGCGCACGAAGTTATCCGCCGTGTGTTCGGGCTGCTGGGTCGAGCTATCGAGAAAGAGGCGCCGAGCTTCGCCAACCCATGGCGGCGGTGCGGCCCTGCCGGCCGCGAGCGGCGCAGCTCCGCTCACATTTGGCTTTGCCTTCGCGGTATCAGGCACGTTGTGCGAGTGACAGGCCAGCACGAACGTCTGACAGAAAGCCAGGGCGAGGGTTAGCGGTTTCATGGCACGCAATTCCGTAGTTTGCTCCGTTGGCTCAGCACATCCGAACCGCGTCTTCTCCGGCCATGGCTGCGAGATCGATGACAGCGCTCAAGATTTCGGCGATCGCCGCGAACCCGAGTAGGTTGGGCCAGGGCGTGCGCGCGAAGCTGACTTTCGCAACCAGTAGCCACCAAAGAAACCCGAGCCCAATGAGGACTCCGCTGAAGGTACTCCCGTCTCTGGTTCCAAGCAGCGCTTGGGCGCTGAAGAACCCAGCGACGCCCAGCACGAGGCGTGCCAGGGCAGCGGAGCCAACAACGAAGTAGCGCCGGAGCGGCCCGGGCAATGCGTCGCCAGAGGGCGAACGGAATTCCCCGAACCGCCGATCTGCCCAGGCGAACGCCACCACGTACAGCGCAGGCTTGGCAAGGAGGAGAAGTAACCCCATGACACCCCATACCAGAACGAGCAGCGGCTGCCGGGTGGTGTGGCAGGGGACCCGAGGGAATACCTCGGGCCCCTATGCCGATTGTGGGCCGCGAATGGGCCAACGACCTTGGTCTCGCTTCGGCACGAACGGTACGAGTCTCTGGTTTCCCCAAGTGATCGCGGCGCGAGGGGTGAAGGCGCGCTCACGTCCGCGCGGTGAAGGCGCCGAGGCTCTTCCTACCTGGGGCTTCAGACTTTGAGCTCGCTGATCGGCTGGGTACCGTGCTCGCCGAAGGTTTGAAGCGGCGCGCCGAATGCTTGACCGATCGACAGGAATAGGTCGCCGAACCAGCGATCCTTCAGGTCGATGTGGCGGCCGAGCGTGAAGCTCAGCGGCCTTCCGGCCCGCGGTCCCGAACATACCGGAGCAACTATCCCCGGTGTCTGACGCGAATTTCCGCCCTTCCCCAGCTCCCAAACTTCCTCCTCCGTCGTTGATTTTCCTTCCATGATTCGCGTCAAGGTCTCAGCGCGCACTTTCGCCAACGCGCTTCCTGATGCAGGAGCGGCTGGGGATTGGCACCTGGAGCCGGCCGCGTCAGCCCCGTTCGGCGGCCGGCGCAACACCTGTCGGTTCGTCGGGGTGGCCAATATCGGAAACCGCACCCTTGTGGCCACTACGGCCACCCCCGCCTCGCCTGCCGCTGCACAGACGCCGTCCGCAACCGCCTGGTCGGAACCCTTGACGAAAGCAGCAGAGCTGCTCGACAGGCTGAGGCAGAGGCAAGGCTAAAGGCCCAGCTCGAGGGCATCGGAGTCGATGTCCCGCCGAAAGCGACCGAAGACCTCGTCAACGCCCTCGGCCGGGGCGGCCAAGTAGGGGTCGCAGTCGCGCTCGTGCTCATCATCGCCATCGCGGAAAGCACCTACGTCACGAAGACGGAAACGGGCAAGACGACCAATGCGAAGACGCCGGTGCGTCACGCCACAACGATCAAGCGCCTCGCGGTGGCAGCCCTGCCGCAAACGGCGGCGGGTCCGTCGCCGGTGCTCCCGATGTTGGACGCGATGGCGAGCGCTCCCGGCTCGCTTCCGTTGACTCGCACGGAGCTCGCAACAGCGCCGAAGGTCCCTGGGCCAAAGCTCACCGAGCAAATGCTCGTCGTCGTCACGAAGGCGTCCGACACCTCCCTCGCGAAGATCGCCGCGCGCATCGAGGCGGTGAAGCAGGAGCTCGCGACGCGGCGAGGCACGCTCGCGGGTCTGAAGGAACGCCTCCAGAAGCTTCCTCGGTAGTCGCCGGCCGCACCCTCACGGTCGAGCAGGTGCACGAACGTACCTGCTCGAGGAAGCCCCTTGTCCTCGCTCTAGCGAAAAGATCTACGCTCATCTGCCTGTCGACTTCTCGCTGCGCGCGCGCTCGGAGCTCCATGAGGTTCGCCATTACGCCGCGCGCGGACAGGCGCTGCGCATCATCGCAGCCGTCGTGGCCTTCGATCACGTGCAGGACGAGCAGTGTTGAGAAAGGCCTATATGTATGAGTGCACAATTGACATTTTAGAATCGAACTTCCATCCTCGCTGAAGCGCTTCCAAAATAGATTTTCGAACGACCTCCTGTGCCCAATGCTCACTGTAGGTCGCGGCGACACCTCCAGGAGAGCCGTCAGCCTGGAGTACCGCTCTCTACCAGTGCCACGAGTTCATCAGCCATTGCGCCACTATTCCCAAAGGCCATGACAGCGTAGTCGCCACCCGTGACCGCCCTGGCCAACTGGAACTCGGCGAAAAATGTGTCCGTCGCGGCGGTGCGCTCCATTCGGCGAACCTACCATATTGCTTTTGTCAGTCAGCCCGCTGGCGAGGCTCGCCGCCTATTTGACGACGGTGGTGATGGTCTCACAGCCGAGCTCGATCTGCACTTCGCCACCGTTGGCGGCCTCGAACACCGCGCACGTCGCCGGGCAAGAAATGATCCTCGTTGGCGCGCTCAGGGCTGTATCGGCGTCGTAGTACCAACCACCATCGTCGCCGCAGCCTTCGAGCGAAGCGACGTAGGGGAACGTCGTGACGCCAGAGGGCGCCGAGAGCTGTACGTTGACCTTGCCGAAGTCGAGCGTTTCTCCTGGAGGTGCATCCGGAATCGTGAACTCGCACACCAGCCTGGTTCCGCGAATAGCCTCGAGCGCTTTCAAAAACTGCCCTGCGACGTTCTGCTCCGTGTCGACCATGAAGGCTTCGATCGTGCCACCGGCCTCCGCGATGATGTCGAGGTTCGCCTCTGCGTCTACTTCCGCCGGCGCGAACACGCCGATCACGTAGGTCGGGATGCTAGGCGAGCCGTCGACCCCCGCCTGGGCCAGCGCAGCGATCCCTTCAATCGTCTGCTCGTCGCATTGGGTCGGCAAACCATCGGTAGCGAGCAGCGCCACGACGGCGTGGTCGGGGTGTGCCTCGGCCCAGGACGACGCATGCTCGATGACACCAGCCAGGGCGGCCGCCGTCGGGGTGTCGCCGTGGAGCTGTCGTTCATCCAAGGAGGTGATCAGCGCGGAGGCGCCCTCCGGCAGCTCGGCGATTTCTTTGGCTGCAGCCGCGTAGTCGGCGGCGTCGCAGCTTGCCGCGTAGGCGCACATGGAGGACGCCGCGGCGGTGCAGGTGCCCGATCCACCGGCGCAGGCGACGTCGGCCTGCGTACATACCCTTGCGGGCTCATCGGCGCAGTGGGCCAGCGAGATGCAGGGGCCGGTAGGGCAAAAGAAGTCGCCGGCGCAGGCGAGGAAGGCCCCATGTTCCAGGTACAGGTCTCGACAGTACTTCGAGATGCATTCACCGCCGTCGCCGCAATCGGTGTGGTGGGTGCAGCTCGTCGGAATGGCGCTCGAGTCCAGAGGGAAGTACTGGATGCCGACTCCCAGTCCCGCGCTGGCCTCGTCGTGGATGAAGTCGGAAAGCGACTGCTTGACGGCATCCCACTTACTCGTGTCGGCGTCGACCAACTCGGCCATCGAATCGGAGGAGTCGAGCATCACGTAGATATCGAGCGGAATGGGCTCGCCCTTGATTGTGGATCCCGCGCACGCACCGCCAGACCCCGGCTGGCCCCCCGCGGGTGGGTCGCCGACGTCGATGATGGTGCTGCCCCCGCCGCGCGCGGCATCTCCTCCTCGCCCGCCGTCTCCGCCGCTCGAGGCAGCTCCCGTTCCGCCGCTGCTCGGCGAGCGCCCGTCGTTCGAGTCCTTCGCGCACGCCACGATGCACAGCGTCACCGCGGTAACTTGCACGATGACCGCAGTGCGAACGAAGCTGCAGAAACGACTCGATCCTGACCTACCCATCCTACTCTCGACCACGGCGGTCCTTGTAACGCAAGTCTCTGGCAGGAGCAAAGCCCCGCATAACGCATCAGGCGGCTGACGCGAGCCTTGACAAGAGACGCGGACTCATGCCTGGCTCGTGCCGCGACGCAACATTGGAGGACGACATGATCACGCTCTATGGCTTCAAGAACATCTTTGCCGGCGGGGCAGGAGAGACGAAAGACCTGCGGGCGCAGTGGGCGCTCGAGGAGACCGGGCTGCCGTATCGAGTCCACGCGCTCGACCACGCTGGCGGTGAGCTCGACGGCGACGCCAGTAGCCTTCCGGCCCGCGGTCCCGAACATGCCGGAGCAACTATCGCCCAACCTTGGCGCGAATTTCCGCCCTTCCCCGCTCCCAACGCATCCCCCGACGCGCTAGTCCGAGGCAGGTTCTGCCGGCGGCGGGGTGGAGCCGAGCGCGCGCGCGGCGGCAAGCTTGACGTCGTTGCTCGCGTCGAGGTTCACGGCTGCGGTCAGGGCCGGCGTGAACGTCGGTTGATCTTCGAGGTGCTCGCTCATCAACGCCACAACGCTGAGTCGCACCGTAACATCGCTATCCTTGGTCAGGACTTGAACCGCCACCTCCGCCAAGGGCGCCAGGTTTGGCCGAAAAGAGGCGGCGAAACTGGCTTCGCACCGAACATCGGCGTTCTGATCCTTGAGCCACGCCTGGGCGATCAACACATCGGCCTGGGGTGCAGGCGCAAAACGTAGCGACGCCACAGCCGCCGCGCGCACGCTCGGATCGGGATCTTGAAGTGCGGCCGTAGCGGCGGCCAACGCATTGGGCCCGCCGGCGTTGCCGAGCCCCTCCATGTACAGCTTTCTTTCTTCCGGTGTTCCCGCGCTGCTCAGGCCTGCGGCGAGATCATCGGTGGCGCGCTCCGCCAGTGCCTTCGTGTCTTCGCCCTTGGCACCACTGCGAGCCGTCGCCCCGAGGCCCAAAACCGCGGAGCTTCTGACCTCGGGCTGGTCACTCTTGGCAAGCTCGTGCAGGTCGTCGAACGTCTGCGGGCTGGGCTTGGGTTGGAGCGCTAGGTTGGTGATCGCGTCGCCCCGAAGCTCGCTTGGTAGCGCGGCGTCTTTGCCCAGGTCGGCCAGCGCGTCTCGCGCCTCCGAAGAGCTGGAGTCCGACAACGCTCCTAGAATTGCCGAGGCATTTTTGGCCGCTTCTCCGCTCTTCAGCGAGCGAACGGCCTCGGCGATGGCGGGGGGCTCGAGATCGAACAGCGCTTTCAGTCGCGCGAGCGCATCATGACGGGCTTTCAAGGTGTCGCCAGCAGCCGGTAGTTTGCCCAGGTCCGTGAGCAACTGTTCGAAAGTCGCTCCGCGCAGCAGCTCGCGCTTGCTTTCCAGCTCGCGCTCGGGATCTCGCTCGAGAGTCGGGTTGTCTTGCAACGAGACCCAGCGCAGTGAAGCGAGTGCAGGCGCGCCCTTGAGACTACTGGGGCGCTCTGTGGTGAGGGCGAGCGTTGCCTTGCCATGGCTGACGAAGCCGCTGTGATGCACCTCCTCAGCGAGCTCCACGCGGCTCGGCAGCAGTGTGGTCTGCGCAGCCAGGCTGAACAACGCGCTAGCGCGTACCTGGGTCGGCTCTTGCTGGGGAAGCCGCAACCCCTCTGGCAACAAAAGCTTCGAATAGCTCTTGGTCTTCTCGATGCCCTTGCCTTCGATGCTGTGATAGCTCGCGGCAAAGTCGCCTAGGTGATCGCTCTCCTGCGTCGACCAGGCTTTGTCGTTTTTCTCCGGGCGCACGAACTGCAAGCCAGCGACCAGCGTCTTTTCGATCCCCAGGCCGATCATGCCTGCTTCTTGCTGTAGTCCGAGCCGTACGACGCGGCCGCCCGCGTCCAGCTCGAGAGCCAGCGGGCGCTCCAAGTCTTGGCTCATCATTGCCGCGAGATCGCCCGCCTGCGGCAGCGCTCCGGCATCGAACACCACCGACACTGCGCTGGCGCGGCACCAAAACGTACGCTTGCCAGCGACGCCCGGCAGCGGGCTCAAGGTCCAGGTCATGCTTCCGACCAGCGTCTGAGCAGCGTCGTGGTTCGTCCTGAGCTTGGTTTCGAAATCGACGTCGTAGACGAGCTCCACCGCTCGCGCGGCCTGCACCTCGGCGACTTTGGCTGCGGCCTGAGGTTCGAGAGAGCCGAGGGCCGCTGGCTTTGCCCTGCCGTCGCCACCAGAGAGCGCGAGCTTTCCCAGCCCGGCACACGCACAGACACCCAAACTGAGCACGATAAGACGAATGTGTTTCATAGCTACCTCTTGGAGTGAAGGGGCCGTCATCCAGGCGTGCGACGACGGCCCCACTGTCAGCTGTGCCTCAATAATCTCGACAATCCGACGAGGGACGGGTGTTGTAGTTCTCGCACACGAACGACGCATTCGCGTCGTTCCACAGAGTCCAGCTATCCGAGTACCCGTTCCATTTGACAAGCTGCTTCTCGGTATGGCCGAGAACGTAGTCGGCGCGAGCCGTCAGGTCGCCACTCATGGTCGAGAGGGAGACGCCAGCGACGTTCGAGCCACCGTATTTGGCAGTCCCGGCCAACGACGTGCCCATCACGGAGGTGGCTTTGGGGCCCACGTCGAGCTGCAGCACGTTGAAGCGCGCCTGGATCGAGACGCCCATGGTCCGGCAGATGCCAATGCAGGCGTCGAACGCGACCGTGAGCCCGGCGTAGGCGCCCCAGCCGGCGTTGGTGCGACTGAACAGCGAGTTGTTGATGCCCAAGTACCTCAACGCCGTCGCGCTGGCGTCCAGGCCCGCGCCCACGCTGCCCGTGATAGCGCCCGAAATCTCCACCGGAACGCCGAAAACCAGGAAGATGAACGAGCTACGAGCAAACTCCTTTTCGTAGCCCTTGCTGGCGGTCACGCAGCGCTTGTTCGCCGCGCAAGCCGTACCCGACGACGAGTAGACGGTATTGCCGAGCACGACCAGCCTGGCGCTGGCCGTCGGCGAGTAGGTCCCGCCCGAATCATCCGATTGCCAATAGCCCCGGGCCTGCAGCGATGCCGTGAACGGCTTGGCCGCCACGCCCAAGAACTTGACCGACGTATTGACAGCCTGGCTCGTCGCGCTCTCGAGATAAGCCCGACTGGCAAAGCCATCCGGTGACACCACGCCCACGGTACCGCTCGAGTTCGACTGATTACTCGAGATCGAGAACCCACCGAACACGTTGCTGTTGCCATAGCTTTCCGCGAAAGACTCGTTCTTCTGCTGAACGAATGCCGACGCTGGCGCCGATGCCGATAGCGCCGCCACACCCAGCGCAGCGCCTAACCCCAAAATTGCCAATCTCATGTGAAACTCCTGTAGGCCGCCCTATGCGGCAATCGGCTAAGAGCAAGCAGCGTGCCGGCTTTTAGCAGCGCGAAATGCCGGTAATATCGAGCGCGCTCAGCGTCCGGACAGTTCGTGTCGTCCGGACGAATCTACACGTCAGCGTCACTCGTGGGGGATGGCGTCAGCCAGCTCGAATTGTCGAGCGCGCTGAAAACGCGGCAAGCCGTCGGCTGCGGCATTCCAGGAGTACCAAAAGTAGCGCTCGTCCACGTAGGCTAGCGTCGAGTAGTTGCTGATGCCGAGCGCCAACTTTTCCGGCCCCGTCTCAGTGAACAGGCGAACGAAGGTGTTCGTGTGATCCTCGAGCACGAGCGCGACGCCCTCGGGCGCTAGCACCATGTTGTATTGGCTCAGCGCTGGCTCGACTGCAAAGTGCTTCGGCTCTTCGTTCAACGTTAGCCACAGCAGCTCCGAGCCCGACGGCGCCTGCATACTCGACACCAGAAACGCCGCACCATTGGCCAGCGGCTGCACCGCCGTTGGCTCGTCGGGCGAGGGACCGAGAGAGCTGAGCTCACGGCCACGCACCAGCAAGATTTCTGCGCCTTCGTCAACTTGCCGCTCGACCAGCAGCGACGCGCGCGACGAGGCAACGATCGCGCACTCGGGGCCGTCCAGCAAAAGGCGAAGGTTTTGGCGTCCGTGGCTCGAAACCAAAGCGACCAGCGCTCACTCGGCGTCGCATCTGGGTCGTACGCCGAGTTCGTGTAGTAAACGCCGTCTTTCGTTGCTCCGAACGTGTCGGGCTCGAAGCTTTCCGTCACGAGGCTGCTGCCGTCGAAAGGCATCGTCACGACGCGATCCGAGTAGGCGACGAAAAGGCGATTGGCTCCGAGCACCAGCGTCGCGTAGGGCTCGAGCTCCTCGGCAATCACGTCGGCTGAGCCGCTCTCCAGATCGAAGCGATACACCCGCTCGGTGTCGGCACTGCTGGAGACCAGCGCGAAGCCTCGCGAAGTGTTGGCAAC
>JANNWK010001045.1:0-1516 GCA_031408355.1 Myxococcales bacterium | reverse complement strand
GCGGCGTCCGGGGGCGCCGGAGGCCGCCTAGGAGCGGCCCAAGAGGCCGCGTAGCCCCTTGAGCGCGCGGCCTGCAACACCCGTTACTTCGGGCGACTTCGGTAGCGTCTCCGGCGCGCGCGCGGACGCCTGCAGCTGGTCGAGCGCGGTCGCAGCCTGGCCCAAGGTATTCAAGAGCAGGATGCGCGGACTCAAGCGGCTGCGCGTCTCCCGCTCCAGCCTGTCTATAACCCTAAGGCACAGCAGCGACTGGCCTCCTAGGTCGAAAAAGTTGTCATGGACGCCGACGTGCGTCGTGCCGAGCACGTCCATGAACATCTTGGCCAAGAGCTTCTCGCTAGCGGTTCGCGGAGCCACGTAAGCCACGGCGGACGCCGCGAAGGGTGACGGAAGCCGAGCTGGCTCCAAGTTGCCGGCCGCGTCACGCGGTAGCTCCGAGAGTTCCACAAACACTTGCGGGACCAGCGCCGATGGCAACACGGCTCGCGCCTGACGACGCAGCTCGGTTTCCGTGAAGGTCGCACCTTCGCGCAAGACAAAGTAGCAAACGATGCGATCACCCTCGACGCCCGCACTCTCTACCGCCACAAACGCCGTCTCCACCGCAACATGTTGGCTCACGGCTCGGGCCACAGCGCCCCGCGCGAAGCGCTGCCCAGACACGCTGAGACTTCCGGTCAAGCTACTGCCGAGCTCGATGGCACCGGAGACCCGCCGACGCGCCCGGACGCCAGTTCGCAGGCTCCGACCAGCGGCCAACTCGACCTCCAAGCGTCCAGCAACGCCGAGCGGCGCCTCTCGACCGGCAAGATCCAAGACTGCGGTACGAACACTGCCCAGCACCCGTCCGGCCAAGCCCGCTCCGGCAGCCTGCTCGGGTTGCTCGAGCAGCACGAGGAAGGGCTGGGCATCGACCGAACAAATCGACACGACCCGTTGAGCCTCCTCCTTCAGTCTGGCCACGAGCTCTGGCGGCGCGCCGCCGAACACAATGCTAACGGGTGGCGCTTTGCCACCCGCCGCGCGCAGCTCCACAAAGGCCGACGCCGACGCGAGCGCGACCTCAACCTGCTGTCCCTTCAGCCCGTCGACCAAGGCGTGCTCGGCCCGTGTGTCCTTCGGCGGAAGCACGAGCGTTGCCCCGGCAACGAGCCCAAGCGCTATCTCAAGCGCGAAAGACTCCGAGAATGGCATGAGACCCACGGCGAGCTTCGTCCCCGAAGCCACGCCGGCCAGGGCCGCCAAGCCTCGAGCCGGCGCCAATAGCTCCAGCTGGCCAACTCCGGAAAACTGTGGGGCCCCTTCGGCGTCGATCTGGACCCGCAACCATGCCAGCGCGTCGCTGGCAAGCGTCGGCATCGAGTGCTCAGGCTGCGCGCCAAGCGCGTGGGCCAGCGAGAGCCGTGCAATCGACAAGGTCGCTGTCGCAACAAGCGCCTCGTCGTCGATAACGAGACTGGCTCTCGAGCAAGTAGATGTGGAGCCGCCCGCCGCCGCCAACGACTTGATGGTCTGG
>JANNWK010001044.1:0-4291 GCA_031408355.1 Myxococcales bacterium | reverse complement strand
CCCGCGCGTCAGCGTGAGCGTCGAGGACAGCGCCAGGTTGACGCCGGGCACGTCCAGGTACCACTGGCTGAAGCTGTTAAAGTCCTTGGCGCCATAGCCGCAGAAGTGCGTGTTGCGACCGTCCGTGGTCATGAGGCGTGTGCCGGTGGCGGCGCCCGCCACCGCGTTGCACTGAGCCGCTGGTAGCGTGCCGGGCGCCTGCGTCACGCCCGTGTCTGGTTTGAGGTTGGTGCAGCCAGCGGCGTTGCAGCCCGCGTACCACTTGAAGATCGGTCGCCCGAGCAGCGAGACACCTTCAGGCGTGGTGTCGGCGGCGGTGCCGAGCGTGGTTCGGACCCAGATGTCTTCGGGGAGCGTTCGGTCGATGGGGTCGTTCTGGGTCCATTGAAAGGCCACATGTCCGCCATCCTGGAAGGCCTTGAAGTCGCGATACACGACCGGGATAGTCAGATCGGTGCCAGGCTTCTCGGAGCAGGTGAAGCCCGGCTCCACCGCGCAACCGCCAGAGCAGCCGTCGCCGTCGCGCAGGTTGCCGTCGTCGCAGGCCTCGTCCGCAAACTTGATGCCGTCACCGCACGTCGCGCTGCAGGGAGCTGGGGGCGCGCAGGTCGGCTCCTTCTCACAAAAGACAGAACAGCCGTCGCCTAGGTAGTGGTGCCGTCGTCGCACGCTTCGGTACCTTCGACGAGCGCGTCGCCGCAGACTGTCTTGAGACAGGCTGCGCCCGGCACCGCGCAGTCGAAACCGGCCTCCAGCGAGCAAGTTTCCGTGCAACCGTCTCCGGAAATGCTGTTGCCGTCGTCGCACAGCTCAAGGCCCGCCAGCAAGCCGTCACCACACTCGGCGGCCTGACACCTGGCGCCCGGCGTCGCGCAGAGGTAGCCGGGCTCGACCACACAGCTGGCGCTGCAGCCGTCGCCCGGGAGGATGTTGCTGTCGTCGCATTCCTCGCCCGTATCCTGCAGGATGCCGTTACCGCAGATCGCTTCGGCGCCGGGGCAGTCGCCGGTCGCTCCGTCACACGCGCCCCCGCTCCCCTCGATGTCGACGATGACGGTCGGGTCCATCTCGTCGAGTCCGGCCGAGCCCCCTCCTGCCGGGTCGCTCGGGGTTGCCGTTGTCCCCGCACTCGCCGTGACGGTCGAGCGGCCCAGCGTCGGTGCAGCGTCAGCGCTGCAGGCCAAGGGAGAGACCAGCCCAAGCAGGAGCAGCGTGTCGAACGGCCGACCCGCTGAACCTTTGAATTGAGGAATCCGCATCTTCTTGACCTCGCTCCGCTAATAGAACATATATTCTATAAGTAGCAAGGAAGAGAATATCTATTCTGTCTGTGGGCGAATGTAGTTTGAGCGGGCTTGAGGCAGCTTCGACAGCCGACTAGCGTGCAGCGCCGTGCGACAACACACGCTGACGGTGGTGGCTCGGGTGCGCGACGTACCAGGGGCACGGGAGGCTTTGGCTCGTCTCGATGCCCGCGGAGCCTTTCTGGGGCGGTCCACGTTGCGGATCCATTTCGCGCGACTCGCGCTGATCGACGACCTGCAGTCACCCGCCCGCTCGGTCTGGCTCGTGTTCGAGTCCAACTTCGATTCGCACGAGGAGGACGCCGACCGGGCGCGACGAGCCCACCTCGCGGAGCTTGGCGTCGCGTGCCGGGACGAGCTGGCCCAGGCGTTCGGGTGTTGCGCGGGCTTTGAGGCGGCGCTCGGGGCCGGTGCGCTCGCTGATGTGCTGGGTCGGCACTACGCGCCGGCGACCGCCGCCTACCAGGGGCACGCCAAACGAGACCTTGCGCGCATTCGACTCGAGCTCCGCGTGCGTGAGGTGGTGCTCGAATACTTCGAGCGCGCGCCTCGCAGCACGCCGGAAGAGCTGCGCGCGGGCGCGCGAGCGCATGTGCTGGATCGCGTTCTCGAGGATGCCGCGCTAGTCGGGCTAGACTTGAGCCTTCCGGCACCGTTCGAGCCGAGCCAGCAGGAGCGGAGCCATCGATTGACGCACCGGATCGCGCCGTGGCTGGAGAACGCAGAGCCTGCTCTGCCGCTCCTCGCGTGGCTCTACAGGATCTACCAATGGCAAAAGCAGGATCCGGAGTTCGATTTGCGGGGTCAGCAGGAGGCTTGGCAAGCTTCAGATCACGAGCGCCACGCCGCCATCGCGGCCACAGAGGACTTTGGGGTCCAGAACGCCTTGACGCATGTGGTCCCTGTTCGCTCGGGCGGCGTCGAACGCGGCTTGGTGTTGAAGCAGGCGCACCAGTACATCGCGAAGCTCGCGCAGAACTTCTTCGACGATGTCGGACAGCTGGGGGGCATTCCCAGCATCCACTTTGCCAAGTGGCTGCTGATTGACAACGACCAGCGCCTGCTCTTTCTCAGCAACTACGATGGCAGCTGGGAAAGCTACCTCGGAGACTTCGTTGACCAAGCCGCGATTGGCCTGAACCTCGCCTGGTCGTGCACTGAGGGTTACCCTGCCACGCGCTACCTTGCCTGGGGCGGCGCGCACGACGAAGAGCGCTTCAAGGCGTGGGGCCGAGCCTGCCAGCGCCCCACCCAGGTCTTCTACAGCGCGTATCCGGAGCTCAGCGTGGCCGCGGCCAACAACAGTACTTGGATCCGAGCCGGGCTTCATCCGGGCAGTCCCGAAGACGCCAGCGCTTGGTTGCGGAGGTTAACGTGAGCGCCGATGTGCCTACGCTTGAGTTAGACGAGATCCAGGGGCTGATTCTGAGCGGCTATGGCGAGCGCCCTTGCGCCAGTTACGTGCTGTTCGAAGTCGTGGATCGCGCGGCTGCTAAGCGCTGGCTGACCGAGTTGATAGGCGAGCTGCAGTTCAGCGAGTTTCGAGGTAGCCCGCGGGGCCAGCCGCCGTTCCTGCACGACGTATGCGCGAACCTAGCCTTGACCTACCAGGGCTTGGAAGCGTTTGGCGCGCAGCCGACGGCGCTCGCTGGTTTCAGCCTGGCCTTTCAGGAAGGACTCAGCGATCCGCACCGCGCCCGGCGCCTCGGTGACGACGGAGAAAGCGAACCTGGCCGCTGGCAGTGGGGCGGGCCAGGTCAGGTGCCGCACGGCGTGCTCAGTGTCTTCGTCGGCGAGGACACCGGCGATCCGTCCGAGTGGGAGGCGCTTCGGGCCTTCGTTGCGCGTCACTTCACGGCTGACCAGGGCGTTCGAATCGTCGCCGTCCTGGACGCGACCTGCCTTGATCAGACTCAACGCAAGGAACACTTCGGCTTCCGCGATGGCATCGCCAACCCGGGCATCCTGGGGCTCTCGGAGCGAGCCTCGGACATGGTGCATCCCGGCGAGGTGGTGCTTGGCTACCCCAATAGCTACGCCAAGCTACCGCTTTCGCCGGAGCTTCCGGCCAGTGAGGATCCGCAACGGCTCCTGCCCGAAAGCTCCACGAGCCCGGCTCGGCGCGACTTCGGCAAGAACGGCAGCTACTTGGTCTTCCGACAACTCGAGCAGAAGATCCAGGAGTTTTGGGAGTATGTCGAGCAGGCGAAGGTCGGCGTGCCCGAGGCGCCCCCGGGTCAGCAAGGCGCTATCTGGCTCGCGGCCAAGCTGGTGGGTCGCTGGCCTAACGGCACGCCACTCACGCTCTACCCCGACGCGCCGGGACCCGACAGCGAAGGCGGCAACGACGAGTTCGAGTTTAGCCCCAAGGCACGCGACGACGCCTTCGGCCAGCGTTGCCCGATAGGCTCGCACATCCGCCGTTCCAACCCGCGCGATACCGCGCTGCCGGTGCCGCACGATCCAGAGCTCAGCGGCGACGTGCAGGATCTCAAGGTCGCGGACGAACACGTGGCGCTCGCCGACAAGCACCGCATCCTGCGACGAGGCCGGATGTATGGGCCGCCGCTCACGCGCACTTTCGAGCCGGAAGACCTCCGGCTCGCGCCCCGGGATGGCGTGGCTCGCGGTCTTCACTTCCTCTGCTTCAACGCCAACCTGGCGCGTCAGTTCGAGTTCATTCAGTCCAACTGGCTGAACAATCCGTGTTTTGCAGGGCTCAGTCGCGATCCGGATCCGCTGCTCGCGGCCGATCGACGTCACCCGTTCCCGGCCTCGGAGTTCGTGATCCAGGGCCAGCCCGCGCGGCGCCTGCGCGGGCTCCCACGCGTGGTTGAGGTTCGCGGAGGCGCGTACTTCTTCATGCCGAGCCGGGCCGCGCTTCGGCACCTCGGGCAAGAGGACCCGGATCAGTAGTTAGGGTTTGTCTTCCTCCAGGCGCTTGCCCAGGCTGACCACCGCGTCCTCCTGGAAGCCGAGCGCGGCGT
>JANNWK010001043.1:0-22954 GCA_031408355.1 Myxococcales bacterium | reverse complement strand
CACCATCGCCTGCGGCAACAACCTCGTCGAACCCGGTGAGATCTGCGATCCGCCCGGCGTCGACGGTTGCCTGGCGGGCTGCGCCACGTTCTCGCCCGACGTGGGCGCTGCCGCCACCTGCGGCAACTCGATCATCGAGGCCGGAGAACAGTGCGATCCGCCCCTGGTAGGCAACGGCTGCTCGGCGGGCTGCGGCCTTGAAACGGGCTTTTCGTGCCCGAGGCCCGGCGTGTGTTTCAAGATCCCGGCCTGCAACGACGGCATCCTGAACGCTGCCCTGGGCGAAGAATGCGACGACGGCGACAGCGGCGACGCGGACGGCTGCGTCGATTGTTTCGTCGTGCCTCCGTTCACTTGCTACGGGCTCGAGCCCTCGGTGTGCATTCAGGAGGTGTGCGGCAACGGCGTCCGGACGCCCAGCGAGCAGTGTGACGACGGCGTCAACGGCGCCGGCTGCACGCTCTGCCAGCTCGATACCGGCTGGGTGTGCCCGGTCGCCGGGCAGAAGTGTGTGGAGCGCTGCGGCGATGGCATCAAAGTGGGCGCCGAACAGTGTGACGACGGCAACGCGGTTCCGACCAACGGGGACGGCTGCAACGTCGCCTGTCGGATCGAACCCGGCTTTGCCTGCCCCACGGTGGACGTCGCCTGCGTCGCGTCGGTTTGTGGCAACAACATCATCGAGGGCAGCGAAGCCTGCGACGATAACGGCACGATCGCCGGCGACGGCTGCGGCCCGACCTGCCAAAAAGAGCCGGTGGTGACCGTGGGCCCGAACCCGACGGTGGCCGTCAGCTGCGGCGATGGCTTGATCACCAACGGCGAGGCCTGCGACGACGGCAACACTGTGTCTGGCGACGGTTGCGAGGACGATTGCTCGGCCGTGGAGCCCGAATTCAGCTGTTCGGACTTCGTGGACCTCCCCGGCTCCGTGCAGATGAAGGTCACCTACCGGGACTTCTGGAAGCGCACTTCGACGGGCGGCCACCCTGATTTCCAATGGGGATACGACAACAACTCGGACGCGAACATTCCAGGGCCCGTTTGCACCAGCACGACGACCGAATGCAGCGGGCTCCCCGGGGCGGCCTGCCCCGGTGGCACCTGCGGTCACCTGGACGCCCAGGGCAAGCCCGTCTTCCGGCGAGCCAACGCTGAGTCCTACATCACCAATCCGGACACCTTCTCACTCTGGTAGCGACACCAACCCCACCAGTATCGCGGGCCTGAATGGCGCGATCCAGATCTCTCCCATTGTCAGTTCAATCACGCTGAACCAAGTGGGTGGCGCCACCTCGGATGTCTACGACTTCGACGACACGAGTTTCTGGCCGCTCACGGGCCTTGGCTTCGGCAACGACGGCAACGGGCAAAATTTTCACTTCACCACCGAGCTCCGCTACTTCTTTCAATACAAGGGCGGCGAAACCCTCAGCTTCGTGGGCGATGACGACGTTTGGGTGTTCGTCAACGGCCGCCACGCGGTCGACATCGGCGGCGTCCACGGCGCCCTGCGGGGCCGAGTCATTCTCGGCGACGACGGGGACGGCGCCGCGACCGACAGCAACTGCTCGGTGCACCTAGGCGGCTCCTTGCCGGCGTGCGCGCTCGAAGCCACCGAGCTTGCCAGCAACGACGACCAGCGCTTCGGCTTGGTCAAGGGCAACGTCTACGAAATCGTGCTGTTTCAGGCCGAGCGCCACACGACCGAATCGAACTTCCACCTGACGCTCGCGGGCTTCCTGGCGCCCAGGACCTTCTGCGATCCGAAGTGCGGCGACGGCATCGTGGTCGCCGGCGAAGTGTGCGACGACGGCGCGGGCAACCAGAACGGTGTCTCGGGCAAGTGCAACACGACCTGCACGGGGCGCGCCTTCTGCGGCGACAATCAGGTTCAGACCGGCGAGGCCTGCGACAACGGCCAGAACCTGGACCTCTACCGGGTGGGCGCCGCCACCGGCAAGTGCGCGCCGGGCTGCGTGCTGCCGCCTCGCTGCGGCGACAACGTCGTGCAAGCAGCGTTCGAAAGCTGCGACCGCGGCGCGAGCAACAACGATCTCAGCTACGGCCCGAGCAGCTGCACCACCAGCTGTGAGCTTGGCGCCTACTGCGGCGACGGCACAAAGAACGGCGCCGAAGTGTGCGACCAGGGCGCCGCCAATGGCGTCAACTATGGAGTGGGCTCGTGCGGCTACGATTGCAAAGCGGGCCCGTTCTGCGGCGACAAGGTGCGCAACGGTGCGGAAGAGTGTGACGGCTCCGCGAACTGCAACTCCAACTGCACGCTCGATCCCTTCTGCGGGGACGGCGTCATCAGCGTCGGAGAAGACTGCGATCACGGCCAGTTCGCTTCCAGCGCCTACGGCGGCTGCAACGACACCTGCCACTGGGGCCCAGGCTGCGGCGACGCGACCGAAGATCCACCCCAAGAGGAGTGCGATCTGGGGAGCGTGCTGAACGTCGGCAGCTACGACGGCTGTACCGAAACCTGCAATGAAGGGCCGCGCTGCGGCGATGGCGTCCTGCAGTCGAACGAAGGCGAGGCCTGCGACAACGGCTTCAACGACGACAGCTACGCCTACACGCCAAGCGCCTGTGGCCCGAACTGCAGCGCGGTCCCGTTCTGCGGCGACGGAGCGGTCGAGCCCGGCTGGGAGCTGTGCGACGAAGGAAATGCCAACGACGACGCCGCCTACAACGGCTGCAGCAGCAAGTGCGAGTGGGGCCCGTACTGCGGTGACGGCAACCAAGACACCGGCGAGTTGTGCGACGACGGCGTCGACAACACCGGGTACTCGGCCGGCGCGGGCTGCGGTTACGACTGCAAGCCAGCCCCGTACTGCGGCGACGGTCAGCGCAACGGTCCGGAGCAATGCGACGGCGGGACAGCGGAGAACACCGGCGACTACGCCGGCTGTAACCCCGACTGCACGCGAGCCGCGTTCTGCGGAGATGGCGAAGTGCAGACGGCCAACGGCGAAGCGTGCGACGACGGTGCCAGCGGAAGCCTCAGCTGCTCGCCGCTGTGTGAGAAGCGCGGCGTGAAGTAGTCGGTACACAGAAACAGGCCCACACGCCGAATCGGTGGCAAAGCGCTTGGCAGCCAGGGCCCCGTCGCGTTAGAGACGCGGGCCATGCCAGATCCCGCCGCCGAGGCTGCGCTCTTGGGCGAACTTTCTTGAACTGGAGCAACTTCTCCAGTTCGAGTCCTTTGCCTTGAGTGACGCCTGGGCCGTCGGTTGCAGGCTCGTGGAGTTGGGCCAGAAGCGGGCACTACCGATCGCGGTCGCCATCATGTTCGGGGAGCAGCGGGTATTTCACGCGGCCTTGGCCGGCGCGAGCGCCGACAACGACAGCTGGCTGGACAGCAAGTTCAGGGTGGTTCGCCGCTTCGGCAATGCCTCACTTACAGTGGGCACGCGCTTCCGCGCCAGCGGTCGCGATTTCGACGCTGACTCGAGGCTCGATCCGCGCAGGTACGCGGCGCACGGTGGAGCCTTCCCGCTCCGGGTACGGGGCTCGCTGATAGGCGCGGTGGGCGTGTCGGGCCTGCCCCAGCGCGAGGACCACGCCCTGGTGGTCGAGGTCTTGACGGAGTACCTGGGTCGCCTGGGTCGCTAACGAGCCACGCCCGGGATCCAGGCGAAGGAGAAGGCTTCGCCCTCGAGCCGAAATCTGCCTTGGAGCAGCTGGGCGCGGACGGACGAGCCACCCACGAAGACTTCAAACTCGCCAGGCTCCACCCGCGTTTGCTCAAGCGCGTTCACCAGCGCCAGGCGCTCGAACGGCACGCGAAAGCAGAGCGTCCGGCGCTCGCCGGCCTCGAGCGTCACGCGCTCGAACGCCACCAGCCTGTGGCTCACCCAGGTGACGGAGGTCACGACGTCCGAAAGGTAGACCTGAGCCACCTCGGTGCCCTGCCGCTCGCCCTCGTTCACCAGCTCCACCTCGACTTCAACGTCCTGACCCGAGCTCAACAAGGGCGTCAAGACGCGCAGGTTCTCGTAGCGGAAGCGCGTGTACGAGAGGCCGTGCCCGAACGACCACAGCGGCGCCTGCGTGAGATCCGCGTAGCGGTCTCCGTGTTGGCCCCGCACCTGGCTGTAGAAGACAGGCTGCTGACCGACGTGGCGCGGGTACGAGACCGTCAACTTAGCGGAGGGGTTGATGTCACCCAGCAGGATTTCGGCCAAGGCCGTCCCGCCTTGCATGCCGGGGTTGAAGCACTCAACGATAGCGTTCGCCTGGAAGGCGCTCGCCGGCAAGACCTGTGGCTTGCTGGCAACCAGCACCAGCAAGAACGGCGTGCCGCTGGCCGCCACCGCTTCTATCAGCTGGTTCTGCCCGCCCTGAAGCTCGAGCGTTGCGGTGCTGCGCACCTCGCCAATGAACGGGATGTCGTCGCCCACCACGACAATCGCCAGCTTTGCGCCGTCGAGTGCGAGCTTTGCCTCGCCGAGCGCCGCTGGGCTCACCTGCCACAGATCACCGGCGCTTGCGTAGACAAGCTCGGCCTTGGGCAGGCGTCGGCGCAGCCCGTCCAGCACGCTAACGGTGCAGGCGCGCGGGTGTTGCCCGCACTCGGCCGGATACTGCGGCGTGCCGAGCGACCAATCCCCAAGCTGTGCCAGGGGATTGTCAGCGTTCGGGCCGAGGACCGCGATCCGAGTCAGGCCCTCGGCAGAGAGCGGCAGGAGCCCGTCATTAGTCAAGAGAACGATGGACTCGCGGGCGGCTCGCAGGTTGACGGCCTGGTGCTCAGCTGACGCCACGACGCTGGCTTGCGTGGCGTGATTCGGGCGCCGCGGATTTTCGAACAATCCCATCCGGAACTTGAGCGTGAGGATGCGGCGGACCACGCCGTCGATCTCCGTCTCGAGCAAGAGGCCACGAGTCACCGCCACTTGGGCGGCCTCGAAGAAACCAGGGGTGGCCATGATCAAGTCGTTGCCACAGCGCACCGCGATCACCGCCGCCTCGACCAAACTGGGGGCGATGCGCTGCTCATGCTGAAGGCGCCCCACGTTGTCCCAGTCTGTCAGCAAGATCCCCTGGAAACCCCACTCCCCTTTGAGCACCTCCTGGAGCAGCCAGTGGTTGGCCGTTGAGGGCAGGCCATCCATGGACTGGTAGCCGGTCATGAAGGTCATGCAGCCCGCCTGCACCGCGCGCTCAAAGGGCGGCAGGAAGAAGCTGCGCAACTTGCGACGCGAAATGTCCGCCTCGGACGCGTCCCGGCCGCCCTGCGTCTCGGAGTAGCCAGCGAAGTGCTTGGCGCAGGCCAATACGCCGTCCGGATCGTCCAGGCCCTTGCCCTGGTAGCCGCGGATCATGGCTGCGCCCAGCTCGCCGATGAGAAATGGGTCCTCGCCGAAGGTCTCACCGGTGCGGCCCCAGCGTAGATCCCGGGACAAGCAGAGCACCGGAGAGAATGTCCAGTGCGCCCCCGTGGTGGCCATCTCTCGGGCCGTCACGCGCGCGACCTGCTCGAGCAGTTCGACGTCCCACGACGCCGAAAGCGCGAGCTGCGTCGGGAAGATGGTCGCGCCGGGGTGAAACGAATGACCGTGGATGCCATCCTCGCCCACGAGCAGCGGGATCCCGAGGCGCGTGGCGGCCGCGGCGTCCATCGCTTCGGCCAGCGACTCGTTCAAAATGTGGAGCAGCGAGCCTGGCTGAAGCTCCCGCACCGTCTTGACCGGCTCGATCTGCCCGTTGAGCTGCAGCATTTGCCCGACCTTTTCGGCGAGCGTCATGCGACCGAGTAGATCCTCCACGCGGCGCTCTACCGGTTGCCCGGGATCTCGATAAAGCGGTCGGATTTCCTGGGGATTTTCGGGTTGAGTCATGCCGTTGTCTTGCGTGCCAGTTTGGCTCGGCCCCGCACGAAGGCGTCGTCGATTAGACGACTTACCAGCTCACGCGCCGACACCCCGCTTGCCGCCATCAGCTTGGGGTACATCGAAATCGAGGTGAACCCGGGAATGGTGTTGATCTCGTTCACCCAAAGCCGGCGCTGCTCATCCAGAAAGAGATCCACCCGCGCCATGCCCTCGCACTCGAGGACGTCAAACGTGGCGAGCGCCAGCTGCTGCGCCCGATTCGTCTCCGCCTCGGAGAGCGCCGCTGGAATGGTCATCGAGGCGCCGTCGTCGTCAAGGTACTTGGCGGCGTAGGAGTAGAAGCCGTCCGAGTGTCGCACGACGATCTCCCCGGGCACGGAGACTAGCGGCGTCGCGCCGCCGAGCACCGCGCATTCGATCTCACGCGGATGGTCCAGGCCCTGCTCGATCACGACTTTGTCGTCGAACTCGAAGGCCTGCTCGACGGCGGGCAAGAGGCCTGCGACGTCGAGCACGCGGCTCACGCCGACCGACGAACCCAGGTTGGCTGGCTTCACGAACACCGGGAAATTCAAGCTGGAAACGCCCGCCAGAGCGGGCTCACGCGAAGCGAGAAAGCGGGCCTTGCGCAGACTGACGTAGGGCAACACCGGCAGGCCCGCCTGCAGCAGCAGCCGCTTCATCACGTCCTTGTCCATGCCCACCGCCGAGCCCAGGACGCCGGCGCCCACGTAGGGGAGCCCCGAAAGTTCGAGCAAGCCCTGGACGGTTCCGTCCTCCCCCATCGGTCCATGCAGGACCGGAAAGACCACGTCGATGGGGAGCGAAGCCTGCGCTTCGACCAGCAGGCGTGAGGCCTCACCCGGCGTGGGGCGCGGAGGTAGCGAGACCTCCGGCGCTCCCGACTGGAGCGACAGCGCGCGCGCGCCGAGGCCTGGCGCCAACTGCTCGTCGGCGGCGACGAGTTGCCAGCGGCCGTGCTTGTCGATACCGACAAGGATCGCCTCGAAGCGCTGGGGATCCAGCGACTCGACGATGAAGCGCGCGGAAAGCAGCGATATCTCGTGCTCGGCGGAGCGACCACCAAACAGCACCATGACGCGGGATTTCTGAGACATCAGGGGCCCCCAGCATAGCGGACGTTTCGTCGACAACCACACAAAGCCTAAGGGTCGAGCTCCGCGCAAATCGGCGAGCCGGACGGCAGTGTGCGAAGCCCAGCCACGACGCGATCCAGCCGGTCGCGTGTCGCGTCGCTCGCGTAGCCCTGGCCGACGACGAGCATGCCGGTTCCACCGCAGATGGGGACCAGCAGCAGGCGGCCGTGAATCGAGGTGCCTTTCACGCGCCACACCCGTTCCACGCCCATGCCCACCGGCGTCTGGACCTCGGCGTGGTCAACGACGACGTTCACCTCTTGCTCCTCCGCAAGCGGCTTCTTCAAGGCCTGTTCGAAGGTGTCGAACGAGAGTCTGACGGCGCGCGGCGAGAACGCGAGCTCCGAGATGGCGAAGATGAGCGAAGCGAAGCCTGTCTTGCCTCCGGCAAAGCTCACATCGTGGTCTTCGAACGTGGGCAGGAGCCCTTCCGTCAACGGAATGGCGAGACCGAGTCGGGCTGCCACCACCTGCCCAGCCTTGATGAACGGCCGAGCCTGCGGGATCGCGACTTTGACGGGAGGAATCGCGATCGGGCCGAAAGGCGCCGACTGCGGCGGACGAACGCCCACCAAAGCCGGGAGTTGTGCCGCGACCTCGCGAGCCTGCGTCGCTGCCAAACCGCGCGTGACCCCGACATGCAGGGTGTCGCGACGGACCAGGGTCGTGCCGCGAAAAATTGCGCGGGTCGCCGCGGGCGCCCGATCCCAACAACTCGCCGTCGCGCGCATCGCCCGCTCAAACTCAATCGCGTCGGCTTCGCTGTCCCAGGTCGTGGCGAGCAGCAGCGCGCCTTTTTCACCTTGACGCGCGACGCTGAAGGCGTCGCCACCCCAACCGTGCGCCGCCCGCTCCACCAGCGCTCGCTGGTTGCACACGTCGAGTACGGATCGGAACAGCACCTCGCCCACGTGGCCGCTCTGCACCAGCTCCCACCCGGGCGGCGGCTTGGGCGCCCGCACCGGCACCGCAAGTTCGCCAGCCAGGTACTTGTGCGGATGTAGGATCTGCTCAGAGGAGGCGGGCGGCATGCTGTAGACGCGATTGACCAAGGCGAAGCCGCCAGCGCGATGCAGCTCCGCCATGAAGCGCCCTCCCGCCTGATACGGGAACGCCAGACGCTCACGCTGAAACGGCGGAGCTTTGCGGAGTTCTGGGCTCTGTTCGAGGACATTTTGGTAGCCCTTCAAGCTCTGATCGAGCGCGCCCTGAGCCATTCGCACCAGCGCCCGCGAGAGGGGAACGTGCTGCTCGTCGGCGGCGAAGGTGGCCATCACCAACATGGCATCGCCTTCAAGCACCGCGAGTCGAGCTAGCCGCGCATCTTCGTCGGTAACGTTCGCGACCTCCGGGACTGCGAAGTGTTGAAACTGCAGAGCATGCCCAAGCTCGTGCGCAACGACGAACGCCAGCTCGTCGTCGCTACTGGCGCCCTGTCGGACGTGCACCTGATGGCTGAACTCGTCATAAAACGCGACCAGTTGACTGCGGTGAAGCGTGCCGAAGCCAATGGGCTTGCCAGCTCCCGCCGCCGCGAACACCAAACCCAAGGACAGCTGAACCGGCGGGTAGTCGATGGGCGTCGGCAAGATCGCTTCCTTGCTCGCCTTCGCGCTCGCGATCCGCTGGAAGCTCGCTTCGTCATTGAAGACGACAGGGACTGGCCGGCGCCAAGCTAGCTCGCGCAGCCGCGCGACCCGCGCCACGAAGGTTTCGGGCTTCTGCAGAAGCTCGACGCCCGGCCCGCTCGGGGACCGCGCTGGGCCGGTGGCGCAGCCGAGTAGCAGCAGCCCCAAGACCAGGGACCTTCGATCCGCGCGCGAGCGGCTCATCGCCCCGACGTTCTACACCGACTGGCGCGCAGGCGCCCGGGATTGAGCTATAGAATGCTGCGTGAGCATCGGAAGCGGCACGACGAGCAAGAGGCTCCACCTATCCTACCTCGCGTGGCTCGCGCTGGGCTTAGCGTCCGGGTTGGGCTGCAGCGGCGCGCCCGCCGGGCCCGCACGTCAGACGGGCAATACCCCCGAAGCTCCAGACGCGCCCATCATGGCGCTTGAGCCGGGCGCGTGGTTCGAGACGGCCGGTGGCTTGGTGGTCGTGGGCGCGGGCAGGCGCTTGCGGCTCCTGCTGTCGGCGCCCATCGTGGCCTGCTCGCCCGCCCTCGAGGAGCCCGGCAGTGCAGCCGAGCGGGCGGCGAGGGCGAGCCTGCCCTTCGCATTCCTGAGTGAGGCTTGCCGGGACGCGCATCCGAGCATCCTGCTCCCCGAAGAAGCCGAGACTGCGTCGCAGTCGGAGTTGCAGAAAAGTTACCGCGCGGTGGCCCGCTGCGCCGCGGTCGATCTCGGAGTCGGTACGGGCTGGGTGCCGCGGGTGGTCAGCGAGGGCGAGCCGTGCGCCAGCGCCCTGGGCCTTGGCTGGCGCCTGCCTCGCACGGCGGAGGTGCAGGGCCTGGGCCCGGATGATCGTCGAGCCATGGCTGGCGCGCTGTTCGACGCCGAGGACCGCGCCGGCTTTGGCAGCCTGATCCTTTACGCCCGTGATGAGGCGGGGATCTTGGCACTTTCCACGCTGAGCCCGGCTGCCACTGACAAGCCTCCTCCACTGTCGGAGGAGCAAATGGACAAGCCCCTCCGCGGCGTCGCGCTGCGCTGCGTGCGCGAGACAGCCTCCGCAGCACCCGCCCCGAAATCGCTGACGCCTCCGCTCCCGCACGCGGCCCGTTGCGTGCAGACCCTGCGCGCCGCGCAGCAGTCGCTCGGTCGCACCAGCGCGGCAGCGCCGAGCCCCAGCCTCACCCGGCTGAGCGCTTGGGCCGACAGGCTCCAGAAGACACCAAGCCTGCTGGCGGAGGAGGCGAGCTTGCGTGAGCTAGAAGGCCTGCTTCAGGAACCCGCGCTGAACGCCCTAGCCCAGGAAGCTGACCAAGAACGCATCCTGACCGAACGCTACGCGGAGCTGGCAGATTCGCTGGACGATCCGAGCGTGAGCCCCGCGGAACGCCAGCGGCGCAGGCAGGAGTTCGCCACACTGCGCAAGCGTTTGGCGGATCAACTCGTGCGCGCGTCCGCTGGGAGCAGTGATGGGCACACCGAGCTACGAGCGCTGCTGGCTCACCTCCTTGAGCTCGTGGAACCGAGCGTCGCCCCCGAAAAGCAGGGAAAAAAAGGGGCTCCCAAGCGGCGGGCCAGTCTGGCAGCCATCGTGACACGGCTCCACGCCTTGCGAGGCGACCGTGCTTCGTCCAAGTGAGCCTTCGTTGGCCGGCACCAGCACGAGAGCTCCCAGCAACTTCCCAGGCTATCCGCCGGGTCCGGCCCCCGCGCGGCATCTACTGGATGAGCTGCGCTACCTAGACGATCTTCGGCGCGACGTGCTCGGCACGATGGGCCAGCGCTTCGCCGTTTATGGCGACTTTTACTACTCTGAGGCCGCCCAACTCGACGTGTACTCGACCTGCGATCCAGCCGTCATTCACGACGTGCTCGTGACGCAGGCGCGTGCCTTCAAAAAGCGCACCACCGATCTGGAGCTCCTGGGCAACGGGCTATTGACCAGCGATGGCGAGGAGTGGCGGCGGCAGCGCAGGCGCATTCAGCCTGGCTTCAGGCATGAAAGTATTCTGCGCTACGGGCAGCTCATTCAGGAGGAGGCAGAGCAGCTCGTCTCAAGCCTGCGCCCGGGCCAAGTCATCGACATTCGCGAACGCATGCTGGAGCTGACGCTGCGCATCGTGTGCCGCGCGCTGTTCGGCCAGCATTTTGCCGGCAAGAGCGGGCGCCTGGCGCGGGCCATTCGCTTTCTGCAGGACGAGGTCGTGAGGCCCAAGCTCTTCCCACCCTGGCTCCCCACACCCAGGAACCTGCGCCGCAAGCACATGTTCGCCGAGGTGGATCGCGAGGTGTACCCCATCATTGATCGCGGCGGAGAGCCGGGTTCCTTGCTGGCGGATCTGATCGGCCTGGTCGACGCCGAGGGCGCCATGACCCGGCAGCAACTCCGCGACGAAGTGGTCACGCTGTTCTTAGCGGGGCACGAGACCACAGCGCTCGCGCTCACTTGGGCCCTTTACTTGGTGGCGCTGCACCCGGACACCGACGCGCAACTCGCAGCCGAGCTCAAAGTGCACGACGGGCGAAAGCCAGCGGCGCAAGCGCTGAGCGAGCTGCCCTTCACCGAGCAGGTCCTCAAGGAAACGATGCGGCTCTATCCGCCGGTGTACGTCATTCCGCGGGTCTGCCAGGAGCCGGTGCGGCTCGCCGGCTACGAGGTTCGGCCCGGCTCGGAGGTCTGGCTTTGGCTGTACTTCGTGCACCACGACGCGCGTTGGTTCGAGCAACCCGAGCGTTTTCGGCCTGAGCGCTTCTTGGCCACGGCCGAAGCCGCACGCGATCCGAACACCTTCCTACCGTTCGGAGCCGGCAGCCGTGCCTGCGTCGGGCGTCACTTCGCCATGTTGGAAGCGGCGCTGAGCCTGTCAGCGGTACTCCGCCGCTTTCGCCTGCAGCTGGTCGACTCGCGACCCGTCCGGCTGCACCCACGCATCACGCTGGCTCCGGCACGCCCGATCCGCGCGCGCCTGGAGGAGCGGCGCTAGCCTGCTCTAGCCTACCTGCGTGGGCTCACTTCGGCGGCTCACCCGTGCTCGTCACGCAGCCGAACAAGAGCTCAATCTTCGCCGTTGGGTCGGCCTTAACGGCGTCGCAGTCGGCGCCACACAGCATGATCTTGCTCATGTCAGCCGTGTACTGCCAGCCGCTGTTGCACTCCATGGCGCTCGGATCGCGCGGGATAGAGTGCTCCGAGGCGTCGGCCTTGGTGTAGACCACATTCACGCGTCCCGGATCGATCGATTGCCCGCTGGGGGCTTGAGGAACTGCGTACTCGCAAGCGCTGATCCGGCCGGCAATTTGCCCAAGCCCCGCGGCCAGCGCCGCTCCGAAGTCCGGAGCCTGGGTCATGTCCAGGTGGCAGAAGGCGGGACCCATGTCGGAGCAGCCGGCGGCAGCCGTACCGCCCTCGCTGGCGATGCGAGACAAGTCCGCCCGCGCCGCCTCGCTGCCCGGACTACCGATCACGAAGGTGCTGATACCGTCTTCAAACACCTGGGTCGCCTCGTCGATGAGCGGCTGGCTGTCGACGGCCTCAAGTCCGCCGCCTTCGCATTCCAAGGTGTACGTGGGGATACCGTCCGTGATCAGCAGCACGAATTTTCGGCCCTCGAGGTCCGAGGCACGCGCCGTCTCGGCGCCAAAGCGGTAGGCGGCGTGGGTCGGGGTGCCGCCGTCTGGACTGGCCGCGTCGATGGCATCGTCAAAGTCGGTGCGCTGCGCTGAGGCAGCGGCGCCCAGCAGCGCGATGGGCACTTCGATCCGGTTGCGAATGCACGAATTCCGACCTGGGTCGTTGGGGTAAAAATTGAGGCCCAGGGCGACAGTGGCCGGCAACTTGGCAACCGCCTCCTTGAGCGCCACGCGCGTGATCTCCCACTTCGTCTCGCCGGGCGGAGGCTGATCGTTTTGGTCCTCGGGCATCCAGCCTGGCGGCCAATCCATCGAGCCGCTCGTATCCACCACCAGTTGGAGGACAGCCGGGATGGCGTCGGCCGTCTGGCTATTGGTCACGCAGGCGTCGTTCTTGGCGACGGGGACCGTGGCGCCTGAGCTGCCCACGCCGCTGGTGCCGCCGGTGCCAAGGCCTGTGAGATGCGGGCCCGCCGCAGCGGTGCCATTGCCCTTGCCGTTGGCATCGCCGCCTTCAACGGTGCTGCCATCCGGGTCCTCAGAACAGGCGAGCGCAAGCAGCGCCGCGAATCCGCAGGGAAGAGCTGCTTGAAAACCTCGAGCGAGACGGCATAGGGGCATGGGGCGGGCCTCCGGCTCCCTGGGTTGAGAGGGAGTCTCGAGATAGGTGTCGCGAGCCCGCGAACACGGCTCACCCAAGCCCCGGGGCTCTAGCCCCCAAGAACGAGCGAGCGACCCTCTTGCACCACGAAGGCCCCCTTCCAGACCGCACGCGCCTGAGCGCCGATGTCGCGCATGAAGACGTCATCATGGTCGGGGTCGTGATGGAAGATGCCCAGGCGCTTGGCGCCGGCCTCGCGACAGAGCCGCACGCCCTCCTGCCACGTTGAATGCCCCCACCCCACGTGGGATGCGAACTCGTCGTCCGTGTACGTGGAGTCATACAGGACGAGATCCGCCCCATCGATGAGGCTCAAGATGCGCTGATCGAGCTTGCCGGGGACGTGCTCCGTGTCCGTGACGTAGCAAAACGAAGCGCCAGCGTGCTCGATGCGATACCCGGTCGCGCCGTTGGGGTGATTAAGCAAGGTCGTCTTGATGGTGACCTCCTTTCCCAAGCCAAAGCTATCGCCCGCCTGAAAATCCTCGAACGAGCTGGCCCCCCGCATCGCCTCGAGCGGAACGGGGAACATCGGGTCGGTCATCTGGCTCGCCAGCACGGAGCGGATGCCAACTTCGTGCGGCAGATGGCCCGCTAGCACACGCATCGACCACTTCGGGTCATACGCGGGGGTGAAAAAGGGGAACCCGCACACGTGATCCCAGTGCGTGTGCGAAAGCAGCAGCGTGGCACGCGCGACGCCCCGACTCAGGAACGACCGCCCCAGGCCACGGATCCCCGTGCCCGCGTCGAGAATGATGTCTTCCCCGCCCGCGGCAACGTGGACGCAACTGGTGTTGCCACCGAACTTCATGTGGCTCCGGGCCGGACACGGGATGCTGCCTCGAACCCCCCAAAACGTGAGCTTCATCGCGCGGCTCGCCCCGCCCGAGAGCGCGTCAGCTTCTGGATGCCTGCCGGGCGCTCGCGCATCGGCACTACCTATAACTCAGCCCCCCGCAGCGTGGCGATGAAATTTCGGAGCGAGTGATCTAGCGGCCCACGCCCAGGGCCACGCCCAAGGCCGTAGCGACCGTCGAACCACTCGACAGGCCGCTCAGCGCCGGCTCCAGGCTGAAGGTCACGGACGAGCGAAACCCGCTGGCCGCGTCGTAGAGCCCCGCGACGGCAACGAGCGAGAACGTGCGCTCTCCTGTCCCAGCCAGCTCGCGCTCATCCAGCTTGACGTTCGCGGTAAAACGCTCCCGAAGCGCAAGGCTGGCGCTAGCCCCGTCGCTGGCTTCATAGCTGGCGGCGACGGCAAGATCGAGACGCGGGCCAAGCGTTCGTTGCCGCCCCAAAGCGTTATCGGGAAGACGCCACGCCCCCTCGCTGCTCAGCGAGAGTCGCAGCTTCTGCCAGAGCTCCCTCGACGCGTCCACGCCGGCTCCCAACTCCCAAGCGCCGAGCCCCAATTGCGCGCCTCCCGAACCGAACGAGACCGAACGGCCCCCGCTGATGCCGCCTATCGGCAGGCGCACCACGCTCGAGACGCCGACTCTAGCTAGCGAGGGGCCGCGATGAGGCATCGCGTCGTCCAGCAACAGGTAGCGCGCTCGCAGCAGCCCGTCACCGAGCCCGGCAGTTTTCTCCCAAATGGAGGGCGCGTTAAACCGGTAGGCGGCATAGCCAAGCTCGGCGAGCCACTCGAGGGACTGTGGAAAGCGCAGGCCCACCCGGATCCGCAGCTCCTCGGACGTTTCGGCTTCGCCTGGACCCAGCGCGGCGTATCGGCCGAAGGCGTCGAAGTGTCCGTGCGCGTGGCGAGAGCTAGCCAGGAGCGCTACCGCGTAGCGTTCGCCGGGGCGCACGAGGCTCATCCCGCCTCCAGCGTCGTCGCTGCAAGGACAAGCCGCCAAAGCGCCGGTAAGACTCCAGGCTGCGATCCCCAGCCCCAGCCCCAGCACCGGGAACCTCACGGAACGTCGACCGGAAAGCTGATGCTATCCACTGCGTCGTTCAGCTCGACGGCTAGCTCGACCTGCCAGCGCCCCGTCATGAACAGATTCAGCCCGGTAGCGCGAAACCCGTCCGCCTCCGCCTGGATGTGCTCAGCCTGGGCGTGGTGACCATGACCGGCCATCAGCGCCTCCGCCGACACGAGCAGCGGAACCCCCGAGCCCTGCAGCGGAGTGAGCTCGGCACGCAGCGTGTTGTCACCGCGCCGAAGTCCGCCCTCAAAAACCAACGCCGCCTCGACGAGCCCGTGGAGCGAGGTTTGATCGGGAACGCCCCCAGGCTCCGGCGGCTGGGCGCAACCCAACGACGTCAAGACAGCCAGAGCAACGAGCAACCCACGGAGCACGGTCGGGTTGCTACCTCAACGCGAGCGGCTCAGGAATAGGTCAAATCGTCGCAGCCCCGGGCTGGGCTGGGCTGGGCTGGGCTGGCTTGACGGCCACAGGCGAGCCCGCTAAGAGCCCGGTTTCAATAGACCCTTCGGATGGAGGGTGGGAAGCCGGTGAAATTCCGGCGCGGTCCCGCCACTGTCATCGGAGCGACGAAGCCCAGGCGTCCTAGCCGCCAGCCACTCGGGAAGACCGGGGAAGGCCGAGCCAAGTCGAATCTCCGAGAGCCAGGATACCCCCTTCAGCCGAAACCCACGGACAGCTCCACGGCAGATGGGGCGTGGGCTAGCGGCAGCCGCCGCTCGCACTCGCCCTCCGAAACCGCGAAGTCGTCCTCTAGACCTGCTGGCGACGGACCGGCGAGGAGTTCACGTGAAGAAATCGCATTTCGGTTTGATCTTGGGCGCGCTGGCATTGACCGCGTTCGCTTGCAACGAAGACGAGGAAGGCCCCCTCGTTGCCAGTGCTGGCAGGGCTGGCAGCGCCGGCACCAGCAGCACAGCCGCCGGCAAAGGCAACGGCAGCGCCGGCAGCAACGCTGCAGCAGGCCGAGGCGGGCAAGGCAACGGAGGTAGCGCAAGCGAAGGGGGAGCCGCGGGCCTGGCCGGCAGTTCACCCGAAGACGCCGGCGGCAACGGCGGCAACGCGGCAGAAGGCGGCAACGCAGCCGAGGGCGGAAGCACGGCAGAAGGCGGCAACGCGGCAGAAGGCGGAAGCGGCGGCGACAGCGGACTGAGCCCGGCGCTCGAGCTGATCGGCGAGTACAAGGACGGCTTTGGCTTTGACGTCGTGATCACGGCGGACAAGTGGGACAGCTCCACGATCGCGGCCTACGACAACGCCCTCAACGTCGTCTACACCCAATTTCCCGCGGACGATCTGTTCAACCCTAGCAAGTTCGCGAAGACCGTCTACACCGAGCCCAGCGCCGGCTCCTTCTACTTTTGCATGGTCGTGTTCTCCGCCAACACGCTGGCGGATGCGCAGGCGGATACGACCGTCGCCGACGCCAGCGATCCGGACAACGGCGGATGCGGTGGCTTCCCCTGGTCCAAGGCCACGCCGAAGTGACCTACGACTCTACTTTAGGAGCAGGCCGTGCGCTGGGCGGCGGCCTGCTCCTGCTGAGCGTCGCTGTGGCCTGCGCTGCCGACACGGTCGGCAGCGCAGGCGGTAAGGGCGGTGACACGAGCGAGGCCGGTCAGGCAGCGGAGTCGGGCAGGCCCGGTTCTGGCGGCGAAGGCGGGCAAGCCGCTCTTGCAAACCTGGGCGGCGCCGCCGGGGCTGACCTCGGCGGCGTGCTCGACACTCAAGGAGGCCAAGGCGAGGCCGGTGGCGGGGTTGCAGGCGCGCCGTCCGACGCGTCCCAAGCACCCGTGTACGCAGCGAGCGTGGAGTCGTTCAGCCCAGGCAGCGGCGCCGGCTTCAACGAAGCGAATTTGCCGGGCATCGCGCTCGGACCACCGAAAGGACGAGGCACCAGCCAGGGCTCGCTCGACGTCGTGTCACTGGGTGTGGGCGGAGAGATCGTGCTCGCTTTCGGCGAGCAGCGCATCATTGATGGCCCGGGTCCGGACTTCATCGTATTCGAGAATCCTTTCTGGCCCGGAGGCGATGCGAGCCAGGTTTTTGCGGAGCTGGGCGAAGTCTCGGTCAGTGAAGACGGCAAGACCTGGCACACCTTCACCTGCGACGTCACGGGTGATGGCAAGGGGCATTTTCCGGGTTGCGCTGGGGTCACGCCCACACTCGTCTATGACGCGGCGAGGCTGGTGCCCCTCGAGCCGGACCTGTCCGGAGGCGACGCATTCGATCTCGCCGAGCTACAGCTCACGAGCGCGCGCTACGTCAAGCTCCGCGACTTGGCAACGCTGCCGTCCGGGGGCAACACCAGCGGCTTCGATCTCGATGCTGTTGGGGCCATTCACGCGCGCTGACGTGAGCCCTACGCGGCCGGGCCCGCGCGGCGCTTTTCGGCCAGTTTCTGGGCAGCCTGAGCGCCCAGCGCCGCTATCAAGTGCCCGAGCTTCGGGTGCGCGGGCTCGATGTCCGGCGTCAGGCCGGCGGCGACCAAGGCTTCGGTCGTGAGCGGGCCGACCGAAGCGACCACCATCCTACTGAACCCAGCCATGAGCGGCTCGAACAGGCCCAGCGTGCGCGCGACCTTCAGCAGGTGGGTTACCTGAACGCTGCTCGTGAACAGCGCGACCTCAACCTGGCCTTGAGCGATGCGACCTATCGCTAGGCGCAGCGGCTCCAAGTCCTCGGGCAACGCCCATTCGTAGGTCTTGACCAGCCGCACGCTGGCCGCGCCGCGTGAGGAAATCCCCTCAACCAGCTCGGCGTTGGTGCGGCCATACTCCTGCAAATATACCGAACTTCCCGGGACCAGCGCGAGCTCGTCGAGCTCCCGGAGCACGTCACGCCACGTGTTCGGCTCGCCCACCACCAGCGCCGGCGCGATCCCGAAGCGCTTGAGCACGGCGTACGGCTTGGGCCCGCGGCACACGAGCTTCACGGATTCTGCCGTGAGCAGCTGGAGCGCTTGTTCGCTCGGCACGCGTTGGCCCAGACCTTCGATCAACAGATCGGTGCCCACACCCGTGAGCAGCACCAGCAGAACCCGCGCGCCGCCCTGCAGATCCTGTAGCAGGGGCTCGAGTCCGGCGGGGCCGTGCAGCGGCACCTCGCGCAAACTGGGCGCCTCCACCGGCTCGCCCCCCTGGCGCGCGATCATGCGGCTGGTTTCGGTGCTGCGTCGGCTCTCAAAGCTGGCGATCCGGAGCCCAGCGAGCGGGAGAGCCGCCGGCGCGGGTTCGGACTCCACAGAAACGGACATGCGGTGCTCCATAGCCGATGCGGCGCGAGCGGTCTCGCTCATCTCGTCACAGTGCCGGTTCAGCGAGACCCGGAGCGGATCCGGAGCGCCGTGCGAATTTCGTCGGCGGCGACCCGCTCGGCGGCGTCGAGCACGGAATCCGCAATCAACGCCGTGCGCGTGGCGCTCCAGATGATTTCGCTCCTGACTGGGTCGAACCCGAAATCTCCCAAGATCGCCAGCGCTTCGGTTTTTCCCACCGCGGGCCGCGCCAGCATCGCCTGGGTCAAGCCGTCGAAGGCGAGCCGCAGCGAGGCCAAGCTTGAGCTATCCGCAGGTGCCAAACGCGAGCCAACCACGACGTCCAGGAATCGCTCGGCCTCCGCTGGAGCGATCGCAAGGTCGGCGGTCGCCACGTGCGCGAAGGCCGCCGCCACCCCCACGACGACTCGATCCCGATCGCTGGCGCGGAAGGCCGCCCACAAGTCGGAAAACACCGGATCCTTCATCCGGGCCGAGGCTACCGGACTTCCATGATAGAAACCAGGCGGTGATCCTGTCCGATCGTGACCTCAGGCAACGCCTCGCCCAGGGCGATCTCGTCGTGGAGCCGCTCGCCGATCCCGACTTGCAGATCCAACCCGCCAGCATTGACCTGCGACTCGACAGCCGCTTCGAGGTCTTCCGCACGTCGCGGCTCGCCTGCATCGATCCGTACGAGCTTCCCGCCGACGCGATGGAGCGGCTTGAAGTCCCACCCGGAGAACCCTTCGTGCTGCAGCCGGGCGATTTCGTGCTCGGTAGCACCATGGAGCGCGTGCGCATCCCCAGCGATCTCGTCGGCCGTGTCGAAGGCCGCTCCAGCCTCGGCCGCCTGGCGATCGTGGTGCACGCTACGGCCGGGTTCATTGATCCCGGCTTCGAGGGTCAAATCACGCTGGAGCTCTCGAACCTGGGTCGCACGGCCGTCAAGCTCTACCCAGGCATGCGCATCAGTCAGATCGTGCTGCACCAACTGACGAGCCCGGCAGAGCGACCCTACGGGCACGCCCGCGGCAGCAAGTACCAGGGCCAAAGCGGGCCCAGCGCCAGCCGCATTTCAAGAGACAAGTAGAGAGCGCACGGAGCCCGGCGTCGCCATCGAGACGACGCCAGGTGCTCCGCGCCCCAACGGCAAGCCTGAGCTACAGCCCGAAGCAGTCCCACTCGCCGTTGCCACCACACGAGCAGACGCCATCACCATAGGGACAGAAGGCAAGCCCGTCACAGGCATCGCCATTGTCTGGGGCCTGAGCTGGGCAATCCCCGAGGGCGGCGCAGGCCCACTCACCGCCTCGCCCGCACACGCACGAGTCACCCGGATAGGCGCAGATGAGGGGCCCTTGCTGACCACCGCCGTCGCAATTGCTGCCGTCGGTCGGGGCGGTCGCGGGGCAATCCGGATCGTTGCCTAGGCCAGCGCCGCCGAAACCGGGGAAGCCGTTGTCTCCACCGTTGTTGGCTGAGCCGCCGTTGTTGGCTGAACCGCCGTTGTTGGCTGAACCGCCGTTGACAGCAGAACCGCCGTTACTGGCGGAGCCACCATTGTTCGCCGAGCCACCCGCGGTCGAGCCGGCAATGACCGCGCCGGTGCCGGCGGTCGTCGCCGAGCCGCCACTGGGGGTCGTGTCGGTGCCGCTGTCGTCCGTCCCGCAGGACACCGTCAGGCCCAGAACGCCGAGCACCAAGCCCAAGCCACAATAGGTCGTCTTCGTTGTCATGATCCGCTGTCCTCCGAGTAAGGCTGCAAAGCTTCATCCAGGACAGAAACAGCCGCCTGGGGCGCGCGATGCGCTGGCTATAGTGGACGCAGGCCTATTGAAGCAGGCAAATTGCCGGAAAGCCGGAGCGAAGCGGCCATCAGGCCATGCCTTCTACAGCGCGGCCAGGCCGGCGCTCAGCCAGTACAGTCCGGCTCTGTCCCCCTAAATGGCACCCATATCTGTACTGGTTCGCGTTCATTCGCACCAGTACACTACCCGTATGGCTGCCGCCGCGGAATCTCCCCTGTACGAACGCTTGGCGCACGATCTTGGGGCCAGTATCGCGAAGGGCCAGCTGCGCGCAGGCGATCGCTTGCCGTCGGTCCGTCGCCTGGCTCGCGAACGCAGCGTGAGTGTCGCGACCGTGCTGCAGGCCTACTTTGAACTCGAGAACGAGGGCCTGGTCGAGGTCCGGCCCAAGAGCGGACACTTCGTGCGACGCGAGCGCACGCCCGAGCTGCTCGAGCCCAGCACGCCTCGGCGCAGCAGCGTGCCGTCGGAGATCACGGTCTCGGCCGCGGTCGCGGCGCTCGTCGCGTCCATTCGTGATCCCAACGTCGTGCCACTCGGCAGCGCCGTGATGGCGGCGGAGCTTTTGCCCATCGCCAAGCTCAACCGCATTCTGTCGGAAATCGCGCGCGAGATGTCGACGGCGGGCGCAAGCTACGATGCGCCGCCGGGCCTGGCCACCTTGCGCCGCCAGCTGGCGCGACGCGCCGTCTTGATCGGGCTGCCGCTGCGCGAGGACGACTTCGTCACCACCGTGGGCGCCATGGAAGCCTTGCACATCGCGCTCCGGGCAGTCGTGCGCCCGGGCGAGACCATCGCCATCGAAAGCCCAACCTATTTCGGCGTCATGCAGCTCATCGAGGAGATGGGCATTCGCGCGCTTGAGATCCCCATGCATCCCCGCACCGGCATGGATCTGGACGCGCTGGAGGTGGCCCTCAAAGCTGGCGGGATCAAGGCCGTGTTCTCGATGCCCACGGTCAGCAATCCGCTCGGCTCCGTGATGCCGGAAGAGAACAAGCGCCGGCTCATGAGCCTACTCGAACGCCACGACGTGCCGTTGATCGAGGATGACGTGTATGGAGACATGTTGTTCGATGGTTCGCGGCCGGCGCCGGTCAAGGCACTGGATCGGGACGGACGAGTGCTGTACGTGGGCTCGGTCTCCAAGACGCTTGCGCCCGGCTATCGCGTGGGCTGGATCGCGGCAGGTCGCTACCAAAGCACGGTCGAACGGCTGAAGTTCACGCAGTCGGTCGCCACGCCGACCATGCCGCAGATGGCCGTGGCCGAGTTCTTGGCTAGCGGCGGCTACGACCGTCATCTGCGCAAGACACGCCGGCTACTCTCCGTGCAGGTTGAGCGCACCCGTGACGCCATCGCCCGGCACTTCCCCAGCGGCACGCGCGTCAGCGCCCCGCGCGGTGGCTACGTGGTCTGGGTAGAATTGCCGGGCAAGGTGTCGTCCTTCGCGATTCAACGCAGGGCGCTTGAGCAAGGCATCTCGGTCGCGCCAGGCCCCATCTTCTCTGCCGGCGGCCGGTTCGAGAACCACCTGCGACTCAACGCGGGCGTCGTCTGGTCCGAGCGCATCGAACGCTCTCTCGAGATCTTGGCCGAGATCGTCAAGGACCTGAGCACGTGAGCCGGCTCGGCGAGGTCGAGCGCGGGTCGCGTGAGCGGAAGCCGCAACGCTTGACAGCGAAAAGCCCCCGAGGGGACGCTGGCGGCGAATGACGGACCACCCCGGGCGTGTGCTCGCTGGCAAATACGAGCTCGTCGAACCACTCGGGCGGGGCGGCATGGCCGTGGTTTGGCGCGGGATTGCGCACGGCGCGGGTGGCTTCGCAAGGCCGGTGGCGATCAAACGCATCGAAGCTCAGGTGCACGGGTTCAGCGAGGTGGTGGAGATGTTTGTCGAGGAGGCGCGGGTCGGAGCGCTGCTCAACCATCCCAACATCGTGCAGGTCTTCGATTTCGGTCAGGACGAGGCCGGGCACTTCTTCCTGGTGACGGAGCTCGTGAACGGGCTGCACCTAGGGCAGTGGGTGAAGAGTCACTACGAGCGAGCGAAGCGCGAAACGCCCTGGCCGCTGGTAGCCGCCATCGGCATCGAAATGCTTCGCGGACTCGAGGCGGCGCATTCGCACAAGGGACAGGACGGTAACCCCTCGCCGATCCTCCACCGCGATGTCACGCCCCCCAATATCTTGCTCGATGCGAGCGGCATCGTGAAGCTGGCCGATTTCGGCTTGGCTCGCGCCATGGACCGCGGCCGGATGACCCGCCCCAACATCGTCAAGGGCAAGCTCTCCTACTTGGCCCCAGAGCTTATCGCCGGCGACGCGCCGAGTGCCGCGACCGATCTATTCAGCGTCGGTATCGTGCTCTGGGAGTCGCTCACGGGTGAGAGACTCTTCAATGCTGGCTCGGACGTCGACGTCGTCGCGCAGATCCGCGATGCGAAGGTGCCGCTGCTCAGTCTGAAGCGCCAGAATCTGCCGATGGCGCTGGCCGGCGTCGTGCATCGAGTCCTGGAGAAGGACCCCGCGCGACGCTACCGCAGCGCCCGCGAGATGCTCGAGGCGCTGACCGACGTTCTGCGCGTGCTGCCAGAGAGCACCGACGCCCTGGTCCTCGGTCGCAGCGTCCGCGAAGGTCGTAGCCGCCTGCAGAGCCCAGCCTGAACCGGCGGCCCCGAGCGCGGTCAGGGACCCCACACGCCGCTAGCGCTGGCGCTTTAGGCCGAAAATCGCCAAGGGCACGACTGAATTTGAAATTCGTTTTCAATCCGCTAGCCTGTGGGGCCTGTCTCCTCCCATGGTTCTCTCCGAAACTCAGCCAGGCCAGGTCGTTCTGGTGGAGCGCGTCAGCGGTGAGGCTTCGTTTCGTCGGCGCTTGATGGAGCTTGGGCTGGTGCCCGGTACGCGCGTCGAGCTGGTGCGGGTGGCGCCCTTCGGGGACCCCGTCGAGCTGCTCGTGCGGGGCGCCAGCCTGTCGATCCGCAAGGCCGAAGCCAGCGCGATTGAGGTTCAGGTGGCCCAGGAGCTGCGGCAGCCGCGTAGCTCAAGCA
>JANNWK010001042.1:0-14431 GCA_031408355.1 Myxococcales bacterium | reverse complement strand
GTGGCCGAGAGCGCGAGCCGGACAAAGTCGGATTTTCTGGCGAGCATGAGTCATGAAATCCGAAACCCGATGTATGCGATCATGGGTATCGCAGACCTGCTCGCGAAGACCCCACTCTCCTCGGAGCAGGACAAATATGTGCAGATCTTTCGCCGCGCCGGCGACAACCTGCTGAATCTGATCAACGACATCCTCGATCTCTCCAAGGTCGAAGCCTCGCAGCTCGAGCTGGAACGGACCGGGTTTTCGCTCAACGACCTACTGGAGAAAGTGACGGAGATGGTGGCGGTCCGGGCCCATGAAAAAGGGCTGACACTGGTGAGCGAAATCTCGCCGAACGCGCCTACTAGCCTGGTCGGCGACCCAACCAGGGTGCGGCAGGTGCTGCTTAATTTGGTGGGCAACGCGATCAAGTTCACGGAATCGGGCGAAGTGTCCATGCGAGTCACGCTGGAGGAGGACGCCTCCGTCCCCACCGCATTGCGGTTCACGGTTTCGGACACCGGCGTCGGAATTCCGGGCGAGAAGCTGGGGCGGGTGTTTGAGCGCTTCACGCAAGCTGACTCATCCACCACGCGCAGGTTCGGGGGCTCGGGGCTTGGGCTCACCATTTCGAAGCGCCTGGTAGAGTTGATGGGCGGACGCATCTGGGTCGAAAGCACACTTGAGAAGGGCAGCGTGTTTTCTTTTGTCGTGCCGTTCGAGATCTGGGCCGGGGCTCCGGAGCGGTCGACCCTGTCGGGCAACACGGTTCCCGAGCCGCCGCTGCCGGCGCTGCGTATTCTTCTGGCGGAGGACTCGCCCGACAACTGCACGATCGCGTTGGCCTACCTAGCGGACACACCGTACCGAGTCGAAATCGCCGAGACCGGGGCCATCGCGTGTGAAATGTTTGTTGCCGGAAACTACGATCTTGTCCTGATGGACCGGCAAATGCCGGTCATGGATGGCTTGACCGCGACGCGGGCGATGAGAGCGTGGGAACAGGCGAACAACCGTCCGCCCACGCCGATCATCGCACTCACGGCCTCTGCCTTGAAGGGGGATCGAGAGAAGTGCCTGGCGGCGGGCTGCACGGCATTCTTGACGAAACCAATCAGGCAAGAGGTGCTGCTGCGGGCGATCAAGGAGCAAGTTACGGTCGCGCTGTCGTCAGCGAAAGTGCCGAGCATCCGGAAGGACCCGAGCCTTGTGCTTGGGTCTCCTAAATTGGCAGCACGGATCCCCGCGTTCTTGCGGAACCGCAGGCAGGATATCATCACGATGCTGGACGCCTTGGCTCGGGGTGAATTTGAGACCGTCGAGCGTCTAGGGCACTCCATGAGCGGCTCGGGCGCCAGCTTTGGATTCCAGGTCATCACTGACATCGGCGCCGCCCTCGAGCGCGCGGCCAGGGGCGCCGACACGGATGCGTCGCGCAAGTGGGTGGGCGAATTGTCCACGTATCTGGATCGTGTCGAACTCGCGCAGAGCGAAGGTCTCGGGCACAGCTACGAACTAGCGCAACCTTCCCCCGCCGACACCCGCGAGGTGACGACCGAGGCGCGCGTCAATCGCACGCCGACCGCCGGAGCTGCGCGCAGGATCGTGCTCGTCGATGACGACGACGACCTGCGCGAGGTCTTCCGCGAAGTTCTCGAGCATCGCGGGCACCACGTGAAGGACGCACGGGACGGGATCGACGGGCTGGCGCTCATTCTTGCCGAAAAACCCGAAGTTGCGATCGTCGACATCGGCATACTCGGGATGGACGGCTACGAAGTCGCCCGGCAGGTGCGGGCGGCGCTCGGGCCGTCGGTGCGGCTCGTCGCGATGACGGGATACGGGCAGGAGAGCGATCGCGTCCAGGCGCTATCCGCCGGCTTCGACACACACATGACCAAACCCGTCGACATTGAGCTGCTCGAGCGGATTGTTAGCGCGCCGTAAGCCATCAGTCACGTCGGGCAGCGTGAGGTGGTGGCGTGTTGCTTACGGAAGCGGTTCGAACGCTGAAGCCGCCACCGTGAATTCGTCGTCCACGCTCTCCTTGTAGTAGTCAACGTTGATCTTGCTCGGGAAGCCGTAGGTCGGATCATACTCCACGCTGACTTCCTCCGCGTCGCTGAGGCCCCCGCTCAGTGCAGTGAAGAGCCGGTCCATCGTCGCGTACTGGCCAAACAGAGCGTAGCTCGGATCTGTTTCTGCAATAGGCACTCCATCTTCGCCGACCGCTGAAACAACGTTGTTGTGTAGGACCTCAACCGCCCATGGCATCTGCCTGGGGGGACAGAAGCAATAGACATTCAGCGAGAACCGGTAATGGGAAACGGTCGCGGCTGTCCACTTCTGCTGGTTGCGTGAAAGGTCATCGCTGCCCGCTTCGGTGTCCGCCGAACATCCGGCGAAAATGGAGACTAGCGCGATGAGTGCGAGTTTTCTCATTGTTTGACGTGCCTACCTCTGGTGGATGATCTCATTGGCGCGGTCTTGCCGGATCGGAGCGCGCTCCTTACGGTGAACCGTCGGAGTGGCCGTCGGCGGGGTCGTTCCAGCCGTCGGCGTGGCCGTCGGGCCCAGCGTCAGGCTTGCCGCACGCCTGACGCGCTGTGACGGGCGTCGCCCAGCCCCAGGCCCCCACCCCGACAGCAACAGCCAAGCCGTCCCCGCCGCCAACGCGGCTCCCAACTTGACCAGTGCCAGGCCTGTCTCGTCCATTTCCTAGCACTTGGCTGTGCAAAGCCCGGGCCAGCTTCAACACCACAAAGTCCTAGCAAATGCGTGGTGTTGGCTGCGCCAGTTTGTGCCAGATGCAGCGTCCTGCGCGAGCCAGCTGAGCGCCCTGGGCAGATACTCCGCGAAGCTTGGCGAAAAGAAGTGTCCGACCGGCCCCAAGCCAAGGAACCTGACCGGAAACCCGCCGCGCGATAGGCGCTTGGTCTCGGCCAGCATGTGGTCGTGCATCATGTCCCAGGCGCCCGCGCTGAGCAGCAGTCGCTCGACGCCGCTTTGCTTGAGCAGCTTCTGGTTGGGGTAGATCTTCGCGCCGATCAACATGACACGCGGGTACCTGCCGCCGCTCTGCTGCGCCAGGTCGAGCGCGCGAAGGGCGCCAAGCGAGTAGCCGATCAGCGTGCGACCGGGAGCCGCATCTACGAGGCCCCGCAGGGCGGCTTGCCCACGCGTCACCGCCGCTTCTATCTGCTCCGCGAAACCTCGTTGCGGCCAGCTCGAGCCTCCGCCCGCACAGCGCTGGCTGGCGCGCGGACAGATCAAGTGCTGGGTTTCCGTGACCTGCTCGGCAAAGTGACGGCAAGCATTCTGCGGCTGGCCGCACATGCCGTGCAACACCACCGTGATGGCGCGCGCTCCAGCCACGCGCGCCGGGTAGACCACGACGCCCGGCGCTGCTTCGGTCGCTGGCAACTCGAACGGGGCGGCGTGCGCCGCTCGCGTTGCCGAGACGCCCAAAACAAGTCCGATGAACGCTAGATAGATCTTCGCCTTCGCGCCCCAATGGGGCGTGCACACGTGCGCCATGATGAGCCCTTCTTCGGCCGAGCCGAGGTGACGAAGCGCTTCGCCTCAAGCGGCTACTCACCCTTTTGGGTGACGGACCGCCGACAACGTCGCTTCACCTACTCATCGCGGCGAGAGCTCGGACTGTGACAATGCTGCCCCTCGACTGACTACTTGCTTGAGCCGCTCTCTGAACCGAAAACCGACTGGGGTCGCTTGCCCGGGCGGGGCAGAGGGCCATCAGTTTTCGTGGAGGCGCTGGGCGTGGGCGCCACGCTCGGAGTGGGCGCTGCGCTTGGTGCGACGGGTAGGGGAGAGCGCTGGCTACCGGCGGGCTTGCCGGGCTCTGCGGACGGCCGAGGCCTTACGGGCTCGCGCTCGACCACGTCCCCGGGTCGCTTGCGCTCGGCGTAATAGTGGAGCGCGACAAAGCCGAAGAGCAGCAGGCCGAGGCCCGCCAGGAGCAGCTCCGCCGCCCAGCTCTCGCGCAGCAGCTTACGTAGCCGCGAGACGCGCTGGCGCACCCGCGGCGCTGGCAGCTGGGCCTCTCGCGCAATCTGCTCGAGCTTCTCGCCGTCGCCTTCGCGGAGCATCCATTCGAGCGTGTGCTTCGACTCCGAGTCGGGCAGCTTGCCCTCGGCCCAGCGTAGAAGGTCACGCGCGGAGAGCGGCAATTCTGGTTCGCTGAGCTCCTGGGCGTCCTCGCTTCGGGGATCGCGACCGGCGTCGTCTCGCTGCCGACGCCGGAAATGGTCAAAGACCTTGTTGCGCGCCACGCCGAACACGAAGCGACGAAACTCCTCAGCGTCGTCCGGCACCTCCGCTGCCGAAAGCACGTCCGCGAAGGTGGCCTGAACCACGTCGTCGGCCTCATCACCCCGAACCCGCCGGCGCACGACGGCTGTCAGATCCCGCCTTAGCGCAGGGGCCGCGAGCCTTGCCCGTCGGTCCAGGAGGGGCGCGGAATCAGCGGGCATAGCCATCCTTGCTTCTCTTCATCGGCCAGGCACCGTCAAGTGTGACGGACCAAGTGTGACGGACCTTGAAAAGAAAGCAGCCAGCGGGCTCCCGCGCCCCTTGTCACGCCGGAGCGGTGTCGCTAGCCTGGTCGGCAATGCAGCTCTATCGCCTGGCGGGAATGGCAGGCGGGGCAATAGCGCTATGCGTGGCGTCGCTTGCGCACGCGGAGTGCACGAAAGACCTGGACTGCAAGGGAGAGCGCGTCTGCGACGCCGGGCAATGCGTCGCACTACCCATGGCCCCCGCTGCCCCGCCAGCCGCGGCCTCCACTCCCGCCCCCGCTCCAGCCCAGGCGCCCGCCGCACTGCCCCAGCTTGAACCCTTCCCACCGCAAGAGAAGTCACCGCCTCCCAAGCTGGTGCGCCACTCCAAAGGCATGATGGTGGGCGGCATTGTGATGGTGTCGCTCAGCCCCGTTGCGCTGCTCATCGCCGGCGTCGCCGGCCTGAGTAAGGGGCTGTGTGGCATCGACAAGCCCGACAACTACGACTGCACCCAATACGACCCAACCATTTACGGCTCGCTCCTCTCCGCGTTGGTGCTCGTGGGAGTCGGGGTTCCGCTGATCGTGATCGGCGCCACGAAAGAGCCCGCTACCGAAGCGAGCGCCAGCGCGACGGTTGGCCCCTGGGCCACGCCAACCGCGGCCGGCATCGGACTCCGACTCGAGATGTAGGGCGACGGCGCGGACCCGTGTTACCGCCTAGCGCGGCGCGCCGCAAGAATCGCCAAGCCGATCGGTGCCGCAGGCAGGGTCATCGCCAGCCCCAGCACGGCGACGACCAGACCGGCCACTAGCGCCGCGACCAGCAGCAGCAGGTCCATGGCCCCGCCGGCTCGAGTCGGGACGTCCACGCGACATTCTTGGCGTAGCTCGAGCAGGGAGCGGTCGAGCAGGGGCTCGAAGTCCCGGCCGTACAGGCTTTGGCTGCGCCGACCCCGCCAGAAGGCGCGCAAGGTGCGGACCGGGATGGAAAGCATCCCGGCGAACATGCCGCCAAGGTTGAGCTGCCAAGCTGCCACGAAGTCCTTACAACCGGCGCCGATCTCCCAGGCCGAAATCTCGAACTCACCGAAGATGTCCGTGTCGTAGCGGGTGAGCAGGTGGTGCAAATCGTGGTAGCGAACGGCTCGGATGCGCGCCTTGGTATTGGGAAACGGCAGGGGCAGCGGCCCCAGCTTGAAGTCGACCCAGGCGTCCGAGTAGCCGCCATCCGGCCCGAAGCCGTTGATCCGAAAGTAGACTGCGCGCGCGTCACGCAGGGTCAGCGTTTCGTCGTAGTCAACGAGGGTCATCGCAATCGGCTCCCTGCGGTAGCCTACGCCTACCCCCAGCGCTTCGGTAGGCTTGAGCGCCGGACGAGCAGGGTCTAAAGATGCGAGCGGTATGAGGCTTAGCAAGCGAGTGGTCGTCATTGGTGGTGGATTTGGCGGCCTGGCGGCGGCGCGAGCGCTGGCTCGGCAGGCCGTCCACGTGACGCTGCTCGATCGTTCGAACCACCACCTCTTCCAACCGCTGCTGTATCAGGTCGCGATGGCGGGGCTTTCGCCCGGGGAGATCGCCGTGCCGATCCGCTCGGTGCTGAGTCGGCAAGCGAATGCCCGGGTGCTCCTGGTCGAGGTGCTGGGCGTCGACCTGGCGGCCAAGCGCGTACAAACCAAGGAGATGCCAGCGATCGACTACGACTACCTGGTCTTGGCTTCCGGCGCTCAGAACAGCTACTTCGGTCACGACGATTGGGCTCGGACCGCCCCAGGGTTGAAGGACCTAGACGACGCGGTGGAAATTCGGCGTCGTGTGCTGCTGGCGTTTGAGGCCGCCGAGCGCGAGCCCGACCCGACTCTGCAACGCCAGCATCTCACGTTTGTGGTGATCGGCGGCGGGCCCACCGGCGTCGAGCTAGCGGGCGCCATCGCCGAGTTGGCCGTCTTCGTCTTGGCCCACGATTTTAGGGCGATCAAGCCGGATGCCACGCGTGTGGTGCTGGTCGAGGGCAGCCCGCGCATTCTTGGCGGCTTTCACCCGGAGCTCTCGGAGCGCGCCACGCGCAGCCTCGAGGCGATGGGGGTCGAGGTGCGGACGGGACTGCGCGTGACGGCCATGGACGAAACGGGCGTGAGCTGTGGCGACGTGCGGCTGGCGGCCTCGACGGTGTTGTGGGCGGCCGGAGTCCGTGGCTCGGAGCTTGCTCACAACATCGGCTTGCAGGTCGACCGTCAGGGTCGGGCGCATGTGGAGCAAGACTGTTCGATCGCGGGTCATCCCGAGGTGTTCGTGATCGGTGACGCCGCCAGCTTCGTGCCGGAGGGGCAGGAGCAGCCGCTACCCGGAGTAAGCCCAGTGGCGATGCAGCAGGGTCGCTTCGTGGCCCGGCAAATCACTCGCAGTCTCGAGGGACGCCCGCGCGAGGTCTTTCGTTACGTGGACAAGGGATCCATGGCGACCATCGGCCGCAGCCAGGCAGTGGCTCAGATCGGCCAGCTTCGGCTGAGCGGGTTTGTGGCGTGGCTCGCCTGGCTGGTCGTGCATATCTTCTACCTGATCGACTTTAGGAATCGATTGGTGGTCCTGTTCGATTGGGCCTGGGCGTACTTCGCGTACCGTCGCGGCTCCCGCCTGATCACGGGCCACCGCCTGCAGGCCGGCTCTCCAGGACTGCCGCCGGCCGAGGCAAGCCCAACTTTGGCTGAGCGCGCGTCTACTTCAGCCACGCGATGAGCAGCTCTGCCAAGCGGTCGTAGACGGTGCGGATGCGGCGTGAAGCGTAGAGTTCGCGGTGACTGGTGAGCCACACTTCGAGCGGCGGGATCGGGATCGGCAAGTCGAGCACCACCATCCCCGGCGTTTCAGCGATGAGCTTCTGCTGCGCGAAGGTGATGCCGAGGCCGGCTTTGGCCAGCTGCCAGAGCGCGCTTTGGCTGTCGCAGCGCACGCTGAAGTCTTCGCGCCGCAGGGGAAACCCCAGGTTCTTTGCGGCGTTGATGAGGACCTCCGAACGATCGAGCCCGAGGAGTTCGTGGGCGGCAAAGTCTTGGAGGGACAGGGGCACGCCACGTCTTGCGAGATAGGATGCGTGCGCGCACGGGACGATCGGTGTCTCGCCGAGTTTGCGCGTGATGAGATCGAGTTGAGTCGGACGGAACATGCGCACGGCGATGTCGGCTTCGCGCATGAGCAGGTTTTCTGGCGAGTCGCTGGGGACGAGCTCAAAGCTCAACGCAGGAAACTCATCGCGCAGGATGCGGAGCATGGGCGGTAGCGTGTAGTGGGAAGTCACGACGCTGGCCGTGAGCCGCACACTGCCTTCGAGGGCCGCGCTGGCGCCGGCCGCGACGAGCTCGGCTTCGGCGAGGGCTTCTGAGGCTTTGCGCACGGGCTCGAAGGCGCGGAGGCCAAGCTCGTTGGCCACAAAGCCACTTGCCGTGCGCTCGAAGAGCGGGGCTCCCAGGCTCGTCTCCAAGGCCTCGATGTGGCGGCCCAGCGTGGGCTGGGAAAGGCCGAGAGCCCGGGCCGCTGCGGAAAGCGAGCCGTTTTCAGCCACGGCGGCGAAGCTGCGCCACAAGCTCCAGTCGGTCGTCATATACAAAAAGGCATGGGTGACATGCGGATTCCGTGAATTCCCATACCAAGTTGAATGCCGCAGGCTGCTCTTGTCAACGGTCATTCCGGCCTGAACTCACCTCCGAACCAGCGAGCCTCGAACATGCAGCAGCAAAAGACGATCGCGATCTTGGGTATCAACGGCCACCTCGGACACCAGGTGGCGCTGGCCGCGAAGCGGGCGGGCCTGCGGGTCACAGGTTTTGGGCGCACTCACAAACACCCCATCGATAGCGTGGACTTCGTTGCCGGCGACGCGGGTTCGCTGGAAGACCTGAAGCGCGCCACGCGCGACGCGGAGGTGGTGCTGAACGCGCTCAACCTGCCCTACGACAAGTGGGGCAACGGCGCCGCCGAAGCCCTCTCCGAACGGGTGATGGCAGCCTGTCAGGGCAAGACGCTCCTGTTCCCGGGCAACATCTACAACTACCGCGCGACCGATCGCTTGCTGACTCCTGATTTACGTCAAGAGCCCGAAACCGAGCGTGGCGCGATCCGCGTGCGCATGGAGCAGCAGCTGGAGCAAGCTGCCAAGCGCGGCGAGCTTCAGGTGCTCATCCTGCGCGCAGGGAACTTCTACGGTTCGGAGTTGCCCGGGGATTGGTTTGGACAACTCATTTTGCGTGAGGCGAACAAAGCTCGCGTGGCGCTCAACCCCGCGCGCGGTGTCAAGAACGCCTGGGCCTACTTGCCCGACTTGGCAGAAGCCTTTGTGCGGCTCGCCCAAATGAATCACGAGTTTTCGGCGTTTGAAAACTTCCACTTTAAGGGCCACCTTGTCACGTCCGACGACACATTCTCCGCCCTACAGAAGGCAACGCCGCGCAAGCTCCGGCGGCTGGATTATCCCTGGCTGTTGCTCGGGATCATGGGCTGGTTCATGCCCATCATCCGCGGGCTCGTGCAGATGCGCTACGTCTGGGAGCACGAAATGGGTCTTTCGGACCAGCGCTTGGACCAGCTCTTGGGCAAGAACTTTGGGACTCCGTTCGAGCAAGCCATCGCGACGGTCGCTGGTCGCTACTTCCCGGCGGCGTGAATGAGCGCGGGGCGCGCCGCCGCCATCACGGCATCCGCGCAAGCGCGGACCGAACAAGCTTGCTCGTGCGCTCAAGCAGCTTGGGAATTATCATCAGATGCCCTGGAGTCACCGGATGAAGATCCATCAACGCGAAGACATCGTCGTCCTCGTACGGAATCGACCCCGGCAAGTCCCCCGCTGACACCGCGCAGAACACGCAACGTTTGAGATCATTCATCGATAGCCCGCATTGGAGCGACTTCAGAGGTTAGTCCAAGCAAGGTCCGTCAGGAGGAGAGTTTACGCGAGCGCCCCCGCCCGCCCGCCCCGCCACCACGTGGTGGCGGACGAGCCGCACGATTACCAGGTGTGGTGCACTCAAAACCCCAGCGCGTGTCGCCAATCCCCCGATTTTATTTCAGGGGCCTCGCGGACGCAGGGCTGCGACATCGAGCCAGGTGGGTTTGCCCAAGCGGAACACTCCTGGTATGATTCGGGTATGACGGCTGCCAAGATCGCAATCACGCTGCCGCGGCCGCTACTGGCGAAAGTGCAAGGCGCGGTAGCGCGGGGACAGGCCAGCTCAGTGTCGGCGTTTGTGTCGCAGGCGCTGGAGCGTCGGGTACGAGAGGACTCACTGGCGGAGTTGCTGCGAGACCTCGTAGCCGAGCACGGTCAACCAACCAAGGAGGACAGGGCGTGGGCAAGGCGCGTGCTCGAACGCAAGCGCAAGTAGGGGTCACGCTCGATACCGGCGCGCTCATCGCGCTGGAACGCGGGGATCGTCGGATGATAGCGCTCCTGCAAGGCTTGGCCCTGCGTGGCGCTCCCATTCGGGTGCCCGCGGGCGTCGCCGGTCAGGCGTGGCGCGGTGGTCCCCGACAAACAGTTTTGGCTAGGTTCTTAGTGACGCCCAACGTATCGGTTGAACCCCTCGATTTCCCTTTGGCTCGAGCCTGCGGCGAGCTGTGCGCGGCCAGCGGAACGGCCGATATCATCGATGCTTCGGTGGTGTTGCTCGCTCGAGAGCACCACGATGTGATCGTGACAAGCGACGTTGATGATCTGCGGCGGCTGGATCCGTCCGCGCTGCTGGAACGGATCTAGGAGCTCGGGCGTCTAGCCGCTACTCGAACCACACCTCGTCGAACCACACGGTGATGGGTTCGGGGTGCTCGACGATGAAGGCGAGGTAGAAGTGGGGGATAGTGTTGTCCCAGGGCGCTTCCGCAGGCTGCATATCGGCGAGCGGTACCGAGAAGTCCTGCCAAGCGAGACCGACGTCAACGCGCGCTACCGGCCAGAGCATGCCAGCGTTGCGCGAAGCGAAGTAGTCGTAGCTCGGCATCTGGTGGCCCGCGCTCACGAGCAGGCTGAACGGCGCGTTGGCGCGCGCGGAGAATCGCACTGTGCGCGACGTGCTGACGAGGTCGATGACGTTGTGTGTACTCAGCGTTCCGCGCGCCGGTATGTCATCGAGCACGAGTTGCAGGATTTCATCGTCGAGGCCGCTCGGAAATTTGCTCGCGCCCGAAGCGTCGAACCAGGGAAATATGTCGTCGAACGTGGAGATGGGGGCCTGGCCCGCGGCACCGCTGGTTGCCGCTTCGCCCGAGCTTGCGCCGCCCTGCGCCTCCCCCAGCGGAACCGCGCCGCTGTGCGCCTTGCCGCCGCACGCGCTTTGCGAGAGCAGGGCCAGCGCCACTAACACGGAGCTGCGTTTCACGAGCCGTCACCCAAGAGCTTCTGGATCCTGACGCCGACCTGGCCGTCGATGTTGATGAGCTCGCCGCGCCCCACCTCGCGTCCGGCGACTCGCAGCACGACCGGTTCGGCGACGCGCTGAGCGGCTTCGATGACGTCGCCGGGACCGAGCGCCGCCCACTCTCTCGCCGTCATGCTGACTGCCCCGAGCTCGATCCGCACCACCAGCGGGGCGTCCAGGAGCACTTCGCTCAGGGTTACGGCTTCGGTCGGGCCTTCTTCTTCACTTTCTACGCTGAGCCTCGCCTGCGTGGGCTCGCCGACCACGAGTCTGCCATCGGCGTGAAGCTCGACGCCGATCGCCCGCTCGCTCGCTGGGGCGACCAAGACACAGCGTCCGACTCCGGCCAGGTTGAGGCCGAGCCCGGCGGGAATTAGGAGCGCGGCTCCGACCTCGAGCGTCGCGAACTCGCGGCGCTCCAAGCTGAGGCTGGCAACGACCAGCGGCAGACTGAGCACCAGTGAGCCCAGGTCCGAGAGCGGGCGCGGTCGAGGCGCTTCGCCGGCCGTTGCCACTACCCAGGCTTTTAGTGAGAAGGGGCGCCCTTCCAAGATCAAGGTGACTTCGACGAGAGTGGCTTCTTCGCCGACGGGTGGCACGTCGAGCAGGCGGAGCGGCACGGGCGAGCCCGACCGGCGCGCTGCCTCCACGGTGAGCGCGGCGAGCAATCCGTTCAGGGCGGGGGGGAGCGGCTCGCGCGGGTCCGCCAGTGGCTCCGACCGCCTCAAGATGCGCGCAGCCAAGAAAGCGGCAAGCGCCGGTTCGGCCTCCACGCCGACCAGCGCGCGGTCACCCGAGAACCACAGGGCTCGCTCCGAGGGCGCGACCACGCCGGCGCTGGAGCGCCGAAGCACCACCTCACAGGGCAGCTCGAGCAGCTCGGCGAGCGCGTCGCCGAGGCCGCGCGCGCTCACGCTGAGGCGCCGGCGCGCGCCGGAGGCGAGCCGATGCGCCGAGCGCGACATGGGTTCTAGGGCTCCCCACGGATAGACCGACGGCATGTGCGGGTAGCTTACCTGGCGGCCCGCGGTTGCCCGACCGTCAGACGAGTTTTCCCCAGGCGCTTCGACGAAATACATATAGATTACAATATGTTGTGAACATATCCCCAGGCCTTCCACAGCGATGTGGACAGCCCGATGACCTCGCAAATCGTCGTTCGGACCCGGGTATGTTATGGCTTTTCCTCATGCGCAAGCTCATCCAGCTGCTGGGGATCTCGGTCATGGCTTCCTTGGTCGCCGCGTCCGCGTACGCCGAAGAGAAGAAGGCCAGCGGAGCCGCCGGCAAGGCCGCGCCGGACTCGAAGAGCAGCGACGGGGTCATGCGCGATCCGAAGGGCATCAAGGGCATCAGCCCGTATCAAGAGGCCATCGTCAAAGGAGATCGCGCGTTCGTCGCGCGTGACTTCGATGGTGCCATCGCGGCCTACCGCGACGCCATCCAGAAGGATCCCCAGAACGCGCTCGGTCACTACCGCGTTGGCGCGGCGCAGCTAGCCAAGGCTGACCAGAAGGAGGCCGAGGCGGCCTTCGTGGCGGGCCTGCGCTTCGTCGGCAAAGACGGCACCTTGAAGGCGAAGTTGATCTTCGCACTGGCTGACTTGCGGGAGCGGCAGAAGAACAACGACGAGGCCATCGAGCGCTGGAAAGAGTACTCCAAGAACGCGGAGACCGAGCGCGAGGCCATCACCTACCCCGCCAGCGCTAGCGAGCGGGTGCAGCGCAACGAAGCCTGGAAGAAGCTGTTAGCCGACGCGGCCGAGGTGAGGACGCGCATCGCGAAACGCTTGAAAGAAGCGGACGAGGCGGCTCGCAAGAGCGCCAACGATCCCAAGAATAAGTAGGGTCGGGTCGACTACTGCTCGACTACTCACGTTGTCGGGGCTGCTGAGTCGTTGAGCCTTGGCCCGGTGGCTAGGCGCTTTGCTTCGTGTCGTGGAGCTCCGGGAGAAACCAGGCGAACAGCGCGGCGGGAAGGAACAGCGACCCCGCCAGGAGCAGCGTGATTCGATAGTCGCCCAGTTGCTGGAACGTGCCGAAGAACACCACTCCCGCGGCCGAAACGACTCGGCCAATGTTGTAGCAAAATCCGGCGCCGGTGGTGCGTAGCAGCGTCGGAAACAGCGGCGGCAGGTACATGGTGAAGAGCGCGAACAGCCCCTGAAACAAGCCCGGCAGGGCCAACCACCAGTACAGCTCGGCGTGCGGGCGCACCACGCCGTAGGCGCACCACATGGAGACGAAGTAGCCGACGCACATGATCGCGATGGCCCGTCGATAGCCCAGCCATTTGGCCAGGACCGCAGCTAGGAAGTTACCGACGCTCGACGCGATGATGATCAGCGCCAAGAGCTTCGTGCCCCAGGCGTTCTTCTCGCGGGCGCTCTGGCCCACCACGTCCGGCAGGTTCCTGAACTCGATTTGGTGCCAGAACATGAAGGCCCAGTGTGCCGTCAGCGACACGGCACAAACAAGAATCACCAGCAGCGTGACCTTGCGCACGTCCCGGCCAAACAGATCGCGGATGCGCGGCTCTTGACCCTTCGCGGCGCGGCGCGCGCTGTGCCACGTTTCGGGCTCCGGCACGGCCCGACGGATCCAGAGCACTAGCAGGGCCGGCGTGATGCCTACCAAGAAGATCCAGCGAGGCTCGGTCGCGACAATGCTGGCCATCGACAGGTTGGCGACGACGGCCAGCAGAATACCGACGTTCACGCCCGTCTGGAGGACCGCCGCGATCCAAGTGTGCCACTTGCGGGGCCAGGTTTCCGACAGCAAGGAGGCCCCCACCGCCCACTCGCCGCCGATGCCGAGGGCGGCCAAGAAGCGGAAGGCAAGCAGGTGCCACCAAGTCTGGGCCAAGCACGACAGGCCCGTGAAGAGCGCATAGGTCAACACGGTGAGCGAAAGTGTTCGACTGCGACCGAGCAGATCGCCGATGCGGCCGAAGAATGCCCCGCCGAGCGCCCAGCCCAGCAGGAACCCGCCCTGAATCAAGCTAGCGTAGTGGCCCACTTTCGGATCGAGCGTGCTCGGCACCTGCAGCAGCTGCGCGACGAACGTCACGTACACCAGCGTGTACAGGTGCATGTCCAAGCCGTCGAACGTCCAGCCGAGCCAAGCCGCGATGCCCGACTTCCACTGCTGAGGCGTAAGATCGCGCAAACTGCTCGCTTCCTTGGTGGAAGCCAGCGCTGTGGCTGCGTCGCCCGTGGGCGAAGGCACCGCAGTCCTCAGGGCGTGGCGCCCGCTCCGGTCGGGAGCTTGGCGGCGGCCTCGGCGGCGGTCTTCATCTGTGCCAGTCCCTTCTCAAAGTCGGGGCCGACCACCTTGTCCATGTTCATGACGAGCGAGAACGCCTTGGAAACGAAACCATTTTCGCCTTCCATGGCCCAAGTGGTCTTGTTGCCTTCGGGCGTCTGGTGGAAACTGAAAATCGTGGTGTTGGTGGTGGCGAACGGCTTCAGGAACTCGAGCTTGATGACAATCTGCGAGGGAGAGCTGCTCTGCTCGATGGTCATGCG
>JANNWK010001041.1:0-13618 GCA_031408355.1 Myxococcales bacterium | reverse complement strand
CCCTCGGCCGCTCCGCCGAGCCCCGTCGGGTCGCTGGCAGAGCCGGCGCCGAGGCCCAGCTCACCGCCAGGCGGGCAACTCAGCCGCGCTCAGGCATCCGCGATTTTCGCAGAAAATTGCGACTACGTTTGGAATGCGCTGCGGCGTCTGGACGTCCGGTCCGCGGATCTGGAGGACCTGACACACGATACGTTTGTGGCCGTGTTCAGGCAGTGGGAAAGCTACGACCCTTCCCGACCGCTGCGCCCCTGGCTGTTCGGGTTCGCGCTGCGGGTGGCATCCGACCATCGACGGCGCGCGCGTCACCGGCTGGAAGTTCAGGCGGACAGTTTCGACGCGCACGATCCGTCGCCGGATGCGGCCCAGCAACTGTTGACGAAGGAGCGCCAATCGCTGGCACGCTCCGCGCTCGAAGCCATAGAAATCAGCCGCCGCGCCGTGTTTATTCTGCATGAACTCGACGGCTGCTCCGTGCCGGAGCTCGCCGTGTCTCTCGGGATCCCGCTGCCCACCGCCTACTCGCGCCTGCGGCTTGCGCGTGAGGACTTCGCGGCAGCGCTGAAACGCCTTGCGGCGCGTGCGAGGTAAGCAATGACCGACCTGGACCTCAAGACTTCGTTCCCCGAGCTGTTGCAGGTGTTGCGCGATGATCTGGCTCCCGCGCCGCCAGAGGTGAGGGAACGCGTGGCCGCACGACTCGCGGACGGGCTTTGGGGCCTGTCCGCGGTGACACAGCTCCTCCCCACGCAGGCGCCCACCACGCCGCTCTCGCCTTTTCAGTCCTGGCTGCGCTCGCGCGCTTTCGCCGTGGCAGTTTCTTTGCCCGCGGGCGCCGTGCTGGGCGCGTCCGCCCACGCTTGGCTCGCGCCTGTTGCCACGCCGCGCGTTGAACTCCAACGGCCGGCCTCGAGCGCGACTGTCCCGGCCTCCAGCGTCGAGCCTCCGCCAGGCGCGCCACCGGTTGAGAACGGAGTGGTGGCGCCCACGTCGGTTCCGCTCGCCCGCTTGCCAGTGCCCGACGCGCCGGCCCTTTCGAACGCGCCGGGCGTGGCAGGCTTGGATGGCGAGTTGCTGCTGCTGGAGCAGGCTCGGACGAGCCTTTCCGAGGGCGATGTGGCTTCGACGCTCGCGCGGCTCCGCCAGCACCACGCTCGCTATCCGGGGTCCAGTCTGGAGCAGGAGCGTGAGGCCTTGATGATCAAGGTGCTGGTGGCCGCCGGACGCCACGACGAAGCCCGCACTCGAGCCGCCCGCTTCCTGAAGCGTTTCCCCAGCAGCTTGCTGCGCAGCTCGGTCGAGCAAGTGGCCGGGTCGATTCCGTGATGGTTGGCGATGGGTCGAACCAAACCAGAGACATGGCAAGGATGCGCGCAGCAAAACCAGGTGGGAAGTCAGTTTGCGGTTCGGACCTCTGGCTGGCAGCGGTGGTGACAGCCGCGTTGCTGGGTTGCGCCGGTACCGCGTTGGACGTCGGCGCCGACCAAGGCAACGGCGGGCAGAACGACGGGGCGACTGTCGTGGACAACGGAGGTGGGGTGAGCACTTCGCGGTGCGAGGTAGAATGCGTCCCGAGTGCCTTTAAAGCCAAGTGCAACCTTTGCCATGGCAAGGCGACCCAGCTGGGTGGGCCGCTTGATCTCGAGACCCCCGGTTTCACAGCTCGACTCAAGGATCAACCCTCCACCCATCAAGGGATCGTGCCACCCCCTCCTGCGGGTGCTTGCCCCGAGGGCGACCGGCTGATCGACACCGCCAATATGTCCGAAAGCTGGTTGCTTAAGAAGCTGAACGGCAGTTTTGGCAACTGTGGAACGGCCATGCCGCAGGCTCTAGTCCTCACGCCGGAGGAGCACGCTTGCTTGAACGAATACGTGGCGTGCGTCGCGGGCGAGCCGCTGCTGTGAGCGCGAGCTAGTGGGGCGCGCTTGCCCTCTGACGTTTCAGGCGTGCCCGGCCTCGCCCTAGGGGACGCAGCGCTCGCCGCCGTCGAGCCGACGGACGGATTCTAGCAGCGCACGGCCAGTGTGGTAGGACACCTTCCAAGGGTTTCCAAGGTTCGAGTCGATCGGGCTTCCGCGGCGGTCGACCAGCACCCGCCATTCGCCCAGGCCGGCGACCAGCATGTGCCGTTCGACGAAGTCCCAGACGTTGCGAGCCGCGTCGAGATAGCGGGCGTCTCCCAGTGCGACATAAGCGTCGATCAAACCCAGCAAGCCTTCGGCCTGTTGCCAGAACTCCTTTTCTAGAACCAACGCTTCGCCGTCACGCAGACCATCACGATAAAGTCCCCCGTATTCGGCGTCGAGGCCCCGCTCGAGCGCGTGATCCACCAAACGACGAAATACGGGCTCATACGCGGCGAACCCTGACTTGGCGGCCGCGACCGCATCCCGCAAGAGCCACGCAAGCTCGAGGTTGTGGCCATACGAGGTGGTGTCTATCGGCTTGGACGGCCTTGGGCCGCCGCGCTCGGCGTTCCAAGTGCGATCTATGGCAATCGCGTCAATCGGATTCCACGCCAAATCGAACTGATTCAGTCCGCAGCCTGAACTGGGATCGATCATTCTTCTTACGATGAGGTCGATGACCTCGAGCAGCTTCTCACGATGCGGTTCTGCGCCGGAGGCGCGATACAGCGTCGTCAGGGCCTCCATCAAGTGCATGTGCGTGTCGAGTCCTTTGCGATCGCCCCCGCCAGCACCAGAACCGGCAGGGGTCCAGTCAGCTTGGAGGTTCTCCACGTAACCTCCGTGGCGGCCGTCCGCGGCATGGGATTGAAGACAGCTCAGAGTCTGCGCGGCGTACGCGAGGGAGGCCTCGTCGCCGGTCGCCAAAGCGTGCTCGGCGAAAGCGTAGATCGCAAAACTCTGGCCGTAGACGATCTTGGCGTCATCCAGCGTGGAGCCATCACGGCGCACCTTCCAGCGCCAGCCGCCGTGGTCGCTGTCCCAGAAGTGCGCGATGATGAAGGCGCGGCCGGCGTCGGCGTGCTGTCGGAACTCGGTGGTGTGCGGATACGCTCGCGATAGCCGCGAGAACCACCACAAGAGCCGGCACTGCGTGTTGAGGTACTTTTCTTCGCACGGGAGGCTCCGCCCGGCCGCGTCGAAATTCGTGAGGTAGCCGCCAAACGCCGGGTCGACAGCGCGAGATGACCAAAACGGGATCACTCCCTGCTCGAGGTTCTGCTGCAAGCGCGCTCGAAGTAGCTGGGCGTCGTCGTCGGTTGTCATTGGGCCATGCTGCGCTGATGTCCGGTCAGACCGACGGTAGCACCTGCTGGCCATCGCTGATTGAGTACTGGTCCTGGTAGTTGTCCGTGTACTGCCCGTAGCCTGGCTGACCGGGCAGTTCGTAGTCGGCCGGCTCAAGGCCCATCGACTGCAGCAGGGTGATCAGCAGCGAATTGTAGGGACGACCGAGGTACTCGCGCGAATCCGGCAGCTCCGTCGGCTGGCCTTCGTAGGGATACAGGATCCGTGCACCTTTCTCGGTGGCGCCCGAGCCCTGTACACTGCGGTAGTCAAGATAGCGGCCGGTCTTGAAATAGCCTCCCGCCGAGCCCGCCAGCAGCGCCGGCATGCCCATGTGCTCGTGCGCGTCGCCGTTGTTGCAGCCGTCCTCGTTGCCCCAGAAGACGACGGAATTGTCGAGGTAGGTCGCGCCGGTCAGCGGATCTTCGACGACATCGAGCTTGGTCAAGAGGTCGGCGACCTGCTTGGCGTACCAGTTGTTGATTTGCGCCAGCTTGCCAGTCGCCACGCTTGCTTCTGGTTCGTACACCTCGTGTGAGATGCCGTGGTGCTCGCCGATCGGGCCGCCGGGCAGGTAACTGAAGCGGCGCAAATCAGTGGCCGGGCAGAGCATGAGTGTGCCGACCCGGGTTCGATCGCAGATGATCCCTGCCACGAGCAGATCGATCATCGAGGTCGTGATAGCGGGCAGGTTAGTCTCGTCGCCGGCGTCGAGATCGCTTGGCTGCGTCGGGCGCTGGCACGTCACGCCGCCGCCCGTGGCGCCGAGTCGCGCCTCCAGATCGGCGATATAACCCAGGTGCGCCTGCAGACGCTGCTTGTCCTCGGCGCCAAGGCGCGGGCTCGTCAGCAGCTCGTCGTACTGCCCCTTCACCTGATCGACGATCTTGAGCTTGAGCGCCCGGCGTTGTTCGGCGAGCAGCTTGGCCTGGTCGTCGAGTTCTTCCATGCTGCCGAACAGGGTTTGGAAGGCGGCGCTCGGCAGCAGCTGGTGATCGATCGGGACGCCCTCCTTGCTGGTCGAGACGGAGGCCGCGGTTTGAGCCTCGTCCTTGATCAACAAGTGCACGGAGCGAGGCGCGCCGAGGGGCGGCGGGGTGGCGTACACCTTGGACGAGTAGGCCATGACCTGATCGATGGTGACGTTTCGACTCTCGAGCACGCCGCCCAGCGTGCAGGAGGCTTCATGGCCAGGCCCGCGGCGCTGGATGAAGTCGAGCCCACGTATCAGCAAGAGCTTGGATTTAAGAGGTGCAAACTCTGGGCCCAGAACCGCGGAAATCGCGGCCGGACCTGCGAGCGGTGCGTCGCGGACGAAGTTCTTGCCGCTCGCCTGGGCCACGGTCCAGTTGGGCTCGCTCGTTGGGTACCAGTTTTGTGGGCGCTGGCCGTTCGAGCTGAAGACGTGAATGAAGCGTTTGGTCTTGGGCTGCGCCTGCGCGTGGGTCTCGCCGACGAGCGAGGGCAAGACCGGCAGCGCGAGCGTGAGCCCGCCGAACGCGCGCAAGAAGCGTCGGCGCGCGATCTGGACAGCTCGCGGAGTGTTGCCCTTCATGGAGCCTCCAAGCGTCGGACGCGGAATTCAGGCGCTACCACAACCTGCTCGAGCGCTTCGAGCAGCGACGCGCCCCGAGCGATGGCACCTGCCACATCGGCCAGCACGCAAGCGTCCGCGTCCGCTTCCTTCCTGCCAGCCGTGAAGCGCAGCCACTGTGTGGCGAGGCAGTTCTGGGCACGGGCGCTCTCTGCAAACGCCTGACCGAGCTCAACCGCGCCGTTGACGCGGACGGGCTCGGTATCGAGCGTGACGTCGACCATGGCGTCGATGGGCAAGCGCTTGAGCTCCTGGCCAGTGGCTGGATCGATGATGGACTCGGTGTCGCGGTAGCGACCGATGGTGTCGTAGCTTTCGAGCGCGAAGCCTAGGGCGTTGAAGCGATCGTGGCAGCCTGCGCATTGCGGCTCACCTGTCTTCTGGGTCCAGCGCTGGCGTCCTGTGGCATCAGCATCGAAACTTGGCGGCTGGATCGCGCCGGCCGGAAATGCGTTCGGATCGGGCGAGGGGATGGGATCGCACAGCAACTTGCGGCGCACGAAGGCGCCGCGCCGGATGGGCGAGGTGACTTCGCCGCCGCTCAGCAAGAGCGCGCTGCGCGTGAGTAGGCCTGCCCGATACTGCGGATCGAGCGCCGCACGACCTCCGGGCTGCGGGCGAGCGATGCCGTAAAGCGTGGCCAGCGCCTCCGACTCGACGAACGACAGCCCGGACGTGGACAGATCCTTGAAGGTGCCCCGATCGTCGAGGGTGATGGTGAGCAGCGTTTCGGTCAGCTCGTGCTGCATGACCTCCGCCAGACCTTTGCCGTCGATGCCCGCGAGAAAGGCCTGGCTTTGGTTGACGATCGGCAGCTGCTCGATCTCGAGCCACTCCTGGTAAAATCGCGACAACTGCGCGCGCGCGCGCGGATCGGCCAGCAGACGCTCGAGCTGGCCTGTGAGTCCCGCCGCGCTGTCGAGTTGGCCCGCCGCTGCGCTCTCCAGCAGGGCCGTGTCGGGGGTCGTGCCCCAGACCAGGAAGGCCAGGCGCGCCGCGAGCTCGTAGGGGCTGAGCGTGAGGACCTCCGGGTCGCCGGCGAGGGGCGTGCCCCTGAGCTCGAGCCGATACAAGAAGTGGGGCGACTCGAGCAGCGCGAAGAGCGAGAAGCGCAGGCCATCGCCGACCTGAAGCGCCTCGCCCTCGTCGTAGATGCCCTGTAGCCAGGTGAGCTCCGCTGCATCGAGCGGGCGCCGAAACAGCCGCTCGCCCAGCTTGGTCAACAATTCGTCGACGCACGCGGCACTGGCCGCATTGAGGGCCACGCACGGCGCGACTGCAGCCAGCGCCGCGGGCGCCCTGGCCACTTCTTGCGCGACAACGTCCGACACCTGAAAACGCGCCTCGACGTCGCCGCCGGTTGTGCCCACTGCCATGCTGCGGAACGCGTGGGCCGGCTTCGGATCCGAGAGCTGCGACAGGAGGGTGACGGCGGCATCGATCGGCTGATCGCCCAAAACGTCTCGCAAGGTGCGCTCGTACTCGCCGCGGACAAGGACTCTAAGCGGCGCGGCCGCGGCCTCGGGCCTGGTCTCGCACGAAACCGTCTCCGTCCCTGTGCCGCCCGCGCCACTGCCGCCTGAACCCACGCCGCCAGGCGTGCGCTGGCCTGCCTCGTCCGCGCAAGCCAAGAGCAGGCAAGAGCAGAGTACTCCGGCTGGTGCAAACTGCGCCAAGCCCGTGAGTATCAATTGGATCTGGAAGCGTCGCAATCGCTGGATGCCTGCATGTGCTTCAGCTGCTCGTGGTCAGGATTGTGACCGGGGCTGACGAATCCTGTCCTGGCGAAACTCGTGCAATTTATTCGGGATGGGCGCACACTAACGGTGTGTAGGCGTGAGTGCGCTTTGAACCCAGGTGTAGCCATGAATCGATGGAACCATTCGAATCTTCGCCGCTGGCTGAAGACAGGGCCGCTACTTTGCGCGGCTGGTAGTCTCGCCGCGTTCTCTTGCTCGCCGTCGGGTGAGGAGAGCAAGGTGGACGGCAACTCAACCGGCGCGTCGAGTGCGCTAGGCGGCAGCCCTGGATCCGGCGGCAGCAACGCGTCCAAGGCTGGCGCCAACGGCATCAACCTCGGGGGTGGTCTCTCGCTGGGGCCGGATGGGCCGTGCGTGGGGCTGGAATGCCAGGTGCCAACGACCTGTGGAGCCGACGTCACCACGAGCATCACCGGCAAGGTCTACGATCCGGCTGGCAAGGTGCCGCTCTACAACGTGATCGTCTACGTACCGAGTGCACCGGTGCCGACGTTCATGCCTGGCGTGAGCTGCGATCGCTGCGGCGCCAGTGTCGTCAATCCCGTGACCTCCGCTATCACCGACGAGACGGGGACCTTCGTGCTGCGGGACGTACCGGCGGGCGCCGATATCCCGCTCGTGATCCAGGTTGGCAAGTGGCGCCGTCAGATCACCGTCCCCAACGTAGCGCCCTGCGCGGATACGCCGATGATGGATCCACAGGTGACGCGTCTGCCGCGCAACAAGTCCGAAGGTGACATCCCGCTGATTGCCATCGCCGCGGGCGGCGCCGATCAGATGGAATGCTTGCCGCGGCGGCTGGGTATCGATGACGCGGAGTTCACGTCCGGGACAGGTGATGGGCGCATTCACCTCTACAGCGGCAAAGACGAAGGCGCCAATCATCCCATCACGAGCATCGCTCCCGCGCTGCACGGTGCCGGACCGCTGACGGCCGCGACCAACCTTTGGGCGAACACCGAAAGCTTGAGCAAGTACGACATCGTGATCCTGTCCTGCGAGGGCGGCGCTTACGAGGATACCAAGCCCATGCCGGTGCGACAGGCGCTCTACGACTATGCTTCGGTCGGTGGTCGAGTCTTTGCCTCGCATTGGCACAATATCTGGTTTGCCAATGGCCCAGCCCCCGTGCCGACGGTCGGGACCTGGGACAATCGCAGCGATCCCATGCCGGAGCTGGGAGTCCCCGCCACCATCGTCCAAACCTTTCCGAAAGGCGCGGCGCTGGCCAAGTGGCTCGTCAATGTCAATGCCTCGACGACACTGGGGCAGATGACGATCGCGTATCCGCGGGACAACCTGCAGGCCGTAAACCCTGCGCTGGCTCGCGAATGGATCACGCTCGACAACACCGCCTTCCCTCAGGCTCCCAAGGCGGTGCAGTACATGTCCTTCAACACGCCCATCGGCGTTCCAGAGGAGCAAGTCTGCGGGCGTGAGGTCTACACGGATTTGCACGTCGCTGGCCTGGACAGCGACGACCCGACGCGCAATCCCATCTTCCCGCTCGGCTGCGCGGAGCGCGAACTCTCAGCTCAGGAGAAGGTCGTCGCCTTCATGCTGTTCGACCTCTCGTCGTGCGTCATGAACGACGACCTTGAGCCGAAGCCGCCGAAGTGACGCGACTCACGGCAAGCGGGCAACCTTACAGGCACTCGCGCTTTACGTGGCGGATACCGTCGGCGCCGGTCGTGTACAAGGTCGAGCAGTCCGGCCGCTTTCCCTGAGGGCGCGGGCCGGCCTTGGTTTTGGCCTGACTGCGCTTCGTCGTAGCTGCAGGTGATGACACGACGCTGACTGGCACTTTCGCTTCGGGTGGCGCCGCTAGATCTGGCGCGGCAGCGGTGCTCGGCGGAGCCGGGGCGTTCTTGGCGCCGCCGCCCAGCGTCGACGTACTGGCAACCGAGCCAGGCTCGGGCAACGCGCCGGGTCGGGTCAGGCCACGCCAGGCCACCACGACCAGGATAGCGAAGGCGGCCGCTGCCCATCCCGCGAGCTTGCGCGAGTTGCGAGCTTCTTTCTTGGGTGGCTCCAGTGTCACGGCCAATGCCGGCGCCGGTGGCTCTTCGGAGACGACGCGACTGGCTGCCGTGACTTGAGCGATGTTGGCGCGCTGCAGGGCGAGCTCCGCAGGGACAGTTCGAGCTAGCCAAGCTGCCACCTCGTCCGCTGTGGCCGGCGCCAGCGCTTGTTCGAGGGAGCGTGCGAATTCGCGTGCGGTTGCCGGTCGTTCATCGGGCTCACGAGAAAGCGCGCGCACGATGACGGCGTCGAGCTCGCTCGGGACCGCCGGATTGTAGCGACTTGGAGGATGGACTACCCCCTCAAGGACCTTGCCGTAGAGTGCCGCGTCACTTGTGGCTTGGAAGAGGCGTCTGCGCGCCACGAGCTCCCACAGCACGACCGCCGCCGCGTACACGTCCGCGCGCCGGTCCACCGTTTGATCGCGAAGCTGCTCGGGCGCCATGTAGGGCAACTTGCCCTTGACCTGGCCTGCCTGGGTGGTCTGCCAGCGCACGGTAGCCTTGGCGATCCCGAAGTCGATCAGCTTGGCGACGCCCTCTTGACCCACCAGGATGTTCTGGGGCGAGACGTCGCGATGGATGATCTGAAGCTTGCAGCCGTCTTCATCCGCAGCCTCGTGCGCGGCATGCAAACCTTCGAGGGCATCCAGCATTACCCGCACGCACCCTGGCAGCGAGAACGGCTCACCGGTGGTCGACGACGAGCGCACTAGCGCCGAGAGGCTCGCGCCCGGCACGTAGTTCATGACGATGAACACCTCGCCCCCCTGAGCCACGACGTCGATCGGAGAAACGACGTTAGGGTGATGAATCTTCGAGGCTAGACGAGCCTCGTCCACCAGCATCGTGATGAATTCGGGCTCGTGCACCAGGTGGGCATGCAGGCGCTTGATCGCGACGATGCGCGAGAAGCCGGCATCCCCCAGTTGACTGCCCATATGGACAGTCGCTATCCCGCCTCGGGCAACCTCCATATGCAGGAGATACCGACCGAGCTTCTTGACGGGGCTAGTCAACCGAATCGCGCCCCAGACCTCGGTCCTTGAGCAGTCGATGGAGGAACTGCCGCGACACGCCGATCGCCTGCGCGGCCTTGGAAACGTTGCCGGCGAATTCGTCGAGTCGGGCCTTGAGGTAGCGACGCTCGAAGTCCTCGACGAGCAGCTCTCGTGCCTGCTTCAACGGTAGGGTGAGCAGACCGCCAGGACTCCCCGAGTCAGGCGCTGCAAGCGCGGCGCGGGTGCCTTCCTCGGGAAAGAGCACCAGGCGGGCCACCACGTTGCGGAGCTCGCGTACGTTGCCAGGCCACTCGTGATGCCGGAGCATCTCGAGTGCGTGGGTCGGCAGCGCGTCGAGCGTGAGCAACGGGGTTTGCTCGGCCAAGAAGCGTTCCACTAGCAGGGGCAGGTCATCCAGGCGTTCGCGCAGCGGGGGCACGCGCAGTTCGATCACGCTGAGTCTGTAGAAGAGATCTTCGCGGAATTGGCCGCTCTGCACCAAGCTCCGCAGATTCCTGTGGGTGGCTGCGATGAGTCGTAGATCGACGGCGCGGGGCTGATTTTCGCCGATGCGCCGGATACTGCGCTGCTCGAGGACGCGCAGCAGCTTGGCTTGGTGCTCCAGGGCCAGTTCGCCGATCTCATCGACGAAGATGCTACCTCCGTGCGCTGCTTCGAAGACGCCGGCGCGGGCGTCGACGGCGCCCGTGAAGGAGCCTTTGGCGTGTCCGAACAGCTCGGCTTCGCTCAAGCTCCCCGCCAGCGTGGTACAGTCGAGCACGACGAAGGGCCCAGCTCGGCGTGGGCTACCGTCGTGGATGCCGCGGGCCAAGACTTCCTTGCCCGTCCCAGACTCTCCCACGAGCACCACGCTCTCCTCGGAGGGAGCAATCCGTTCGAGTCGAGCGAACAGTGCTCGCATGGCGGCGCTCGAGCCCACGGCCTCGCCGAAGCGTGCGGCGCGGCTGAGCGCCAGAGTATGCACCTCGCCGGTCGCCACCAGCTCGAGCCGGGTGTCTCCCAGCGTGATGAGCGCGCCGGGGGGCACGTTGGCCTCCAGCAAGCGAACGTTGCCCAGCCAGGTGCCGTTGGTGCTCTGCAGGTCGCGCAGCAGTACGCCGGTGTCGGTGAGCTGGAGCGAGCAGTGCCGGCGGGAAACGGCCTCATCCTCGAGCCTCAGATCGCAGTCGTCGCCAGAACCCACGGTTACGGCATGGATGCCTACGGCGATACCGGGCTGCGGGCTGCCCTGCACGCGCAGCGTGATCTCAGGCACCTGGACAGCGCCGAGCTGCACGGTCGTGCGTGTCACGTCGTGGTGTTCAGAAGCGACGGGCATACCCAACACCAAATGAGGCCGCTGCGACGACGCCGGTGCCCGCGGCGGCCCACCACAGTCCGCGCACCACGTTGACGCTCGCCTCGCTGCAGCTGGGGGCGCACGAGCCGCGGAGGTTCGCGGCGCGGAGGTGCCCCGCGACACCCAAGCCCAGGGCGGCGGCTCCGAGGGCGAGCCCGACAACTTCGAGCGCGTTGGGAAAGGCGCCACGGCCGGCGCTGTCCTCCGCGTGCGTTGCTGCGCTTCGTGGGGGGGGCAAGGGTTGCGGAGACGGCTCGTCCAGCGGAAAGACGACTTCGACGACCACGTCACGCTGGCCTCGCGCAAGCTCGAAGACGCGTTCGATCACGGTGTTCCGCCGAACGAATCGCAGGGTATGGGGACCAGGATCGAGCTCGACGGAGCTGCCATCCGTTGGCAGCGGGAGCTTCGTCGCTACCACCAGGCCGCTGACGTCCGCTAACGGCGCCCGCAGCGAGTCGCGAGCGCTCACCTTGAGGCTAGGGATCTCACGCACCAGCTCGGCGCTCCAGCGGCTGCAGTCCTCACGGAGCTCCAAGGGGCACGCCACCACGCAAGTATTGAGCTCAGCCCGGGCGAGTAGCAGCCGGTCTTCTTGTCGATGCCGCTGCGCGCCCTCATACGCGACCGCGCAGGTGTCGGCGGTGTCCGCCAGCCCCGCTCTAGGGATGAGGGCGATGTAGTAGGCCGCTAAACAGGCGGGCAGCGTGGCGCGGAGGTACACCGAATGCAGCATACCCTGAGCCTCGCTGGCTACCAATCGAGGTCCACGGCTCGGCGGGGGACGGAGAGCGTCGGCCGGGCCGGAATCGTCCGTCGCATCTGGTACAGTAGGCGCGCTTGCTCCCCCGACCGAGCCCCTTGTCGTGGATCACGCTGGCCGTCTGGCTTGGCACGGCGTGCGGCCTGGACGACTTGACTCGGGGTCAGGAGGCAGGTGGCGCAGCCGGGACCAGTCCCGGTTCTGCGGGCCAAGCCGGGTCCGGGGCGAACGGGGGACGACCTGCCACCCCGACCTGCGAAGACTACGACTTTTGCGCCACGTTCGAGGCGGACGGACCTCCGTCGGACGCAGAGTTTTCCACCATTCGAACCAAGTCCAACACCACCCTCTTGCAGGCCGACGGGAAGCTCGAGGCATCTGCTTCGAGTGGCGTTGACTGCAGCTATGCCGACGTGGGCGTGCGCTTCGATGAGGCCCACACCGGCTATCGCGTCGAAGCGCTCGTGCAGCCTGAAACGGACCTTGGCGCTTTCTTTCTGACGATCGGGCATCGCGACCAGGATCTGGGGCGTGGTTGTCTAGACTTGTTGGCTTTGCGCGCCGACGGCCTGATTTTCCAGACCAATACCGGCGAAACGACGATTGACCAAACCGATCTTCGGCTGCCAGTTGGAACTTGGTCGACCGTGAGCATCACCTCGAGTCGCAGGAGTGGCGGTGGCACGCGGCACGAGATTGCGGTTGGCGGGCGCTTGGCGGTGGTCGAGCGACCCGAGTGTGATTTGGGTGCCCAGCTGGAGGTCACGCTCGGGTTCTTCTGCTTCGGCGAGACGGGTCGCATGCGGTTCGATAATTTCGGCGTCCGGCTGACGCGGTAGCGAGTCGAGCGCTCGCGAGTGACCACTCCTGGATGACGGGCTGTCAACTCGGGGTGGACACAGCTCAGTTGGCGAGTCGAAGCTGGCATCAGTTCCGCAAAGAATCCCAGCTGATTTTTAGACTCTGACTGCGGGTAGGCGCCATTGTAGGGGCGCGTGGGCAGGCGTGCCGCGCGGTTGCCCTGAAAGTCGCCGCGTAGCCAAAAACAGCTGAGCTTGCAACATGCCACGGCTTGGGCGTCCGAAGGCCTACTCCGCCCGTTCTCGCCCTACACGGTGAGGTTCCGTGTCGCGGCACGAGGGTTGCTATTGGGACCTGTCCATGGGCTCACACACTCCGCCGGGTAACGGTCTTTCCTGTCAGGCGCGCCGCGTCGTCGTTGGCGCGGCGGCATGGGGACTCTTGGCAACCACGGCGTGCGTTGGCGAGATCACCTCGGGCGACGATTCGAGGGCGGACGGTCCGCAAACTGGGCAAGCGAATTCGGGAGGCCCGCCGAATGGCGCCGCTTCAAATCCGTTCGGCGGCGAAGTCACGGCGCCTCCGATCGAGTGCGACGCCAGCGGGCTCCCTGATAGCGGCTTCCGCCGCCTGAACGCGCGCGAGTTTCGCAACGTCGCCTCCGAGCTGCTCAAGGTGGAGGTGGACCTGTCCAGCTTGCCCGCCGATGGCGTGAGCCTGAGCGGATACGACACCGATGCTGCCAGCCTCAAGCTGCTGGAGCTCGACGCCGACAAGTACTACGCGGGCGTCGAAAAGGCTGTGGGTCAGGCTTTCGTGGCAGGCACCGATCCGTTCGTGGGCTGCGCTGCCGCCGCGCCCGCGCGCGCCGCCTGTCTGAATGAGCGGTTGAGCGCCTTCCTGAAGAGCGCGTTTCGTCGCACGCCACCGGCCGCTGTTCTCGAAGGTATCCAAACCCTGAGAGCCGCCGAGTCTGACGAGACGGAGGGGCTAAAGTCAGCCCTGATCGCCGGGCTCTTGTCGGCGCGCACGCTCTATCTGAATTCTAGCAACGCCCAGGTCGC
>JANNWK010001040.1:0-4728 GCA_031408355.1 Myxococcales bacterium | reverse complement strand
CGCGGCGAATGACCGCTACTTCGCTAGATCGAGGGCCTGCTCGAGCCAGAAGGCGCCCGCCTTCGGCCCGCCATTGCACTCACCATCCGACTCGCCGGGCCGCTTGAGCCACAGGAACGCGTGGACCAATGGGTCGCCCGTCTCGAGGGTGGGGAGCTTACCGAGCTTTCGCCCGGGCGGGTTACACCAGTCCAGTTTCTCGGTGTGCCCGTTGCCATTGCGGCTCGAGTCCAGAATGAACGGGGCGCCGCCGACCAATTTGGACAACTCGTGGCCGAACTTGATGTTCTCGGCATCCCACACGTAGTTCGACGTGTTGAGTGCAAAGCCGTGAGCGTCCTCAATCCCCGCTCGCTTCAGGCGCTCCGCCATCACCGGAGCCGGAGCCCAGTGCGCGTGACCGGCGTCCAGGTAGACCGCAGCGTTCGGGTTCTGGCGAAGCACCCTCACCGCGTCCGAAATGATCGCCACGCGCTCATCCTGCTGCTCCTTGGTGAGGCACTGCTGGTTGTTCTCGTTCTTGTCCAAGAGGCCCAGGGCGTCGGGCTCCAGCACAAACACGACCTTCTCTTGGCCCGCCGCCGCGGCGATCTTGCGGATCCAACGACGGTAGGCGTCAGCCGTGGCAATCGCACCGGCGGAGGAATGCTGGTTACAGTCACGCCCCGGCACGTTGTACAGAACGAAGATCGGCGCGGCGCCGTCGGCCTTGGACTTGCCGATGACGTACTCAATGTAGCGCTTGACGTCCTTGTTCCAGTGACCGACCCACAGGGCCTGAGGCTGCTGCGCGATCTTGTCTAGGACCTTGGCCTTCTCGGGGTCCTTCTTACGCAGCGAGTTCGCCGTCAGCATCGAAAGCGAATCCGGATCGATCCACAGCTTCATGCCTTGGAACGGATTGTTGGTCGCCTTGGCCGGCCTCGGCGCGTCCGTGAGTGGTCCTTCAGCAGCGGCGTCGCCACTCGCGGAGGAGCTCGGCGAGCTGGGCCGAGCGGCTTCCGGCTGCGTACCGCCACAGCCGGACAGCAACGAACCGAAAAGCGCGCCCGAGAGCGCCAGGGAACCGAGAATGGACGACGAACGGACACCAGACCGACAGAGCAAGCTCATGGGCGACTTCCTGAGGTGGGAGGACACGCGGCGATATAGCAAAACCTGGAACCAGTTGCAGACGTAGCTCAAGTGGCCGGCGCTGGCCACCAGTCGACGCTGACCGGCCGCGCAGGGCAGGAATCATATCCTGTAATATTCATGAGTTACGAAACCGTTACCTAACGATCCAAGAGCCCATCCCACGGGCCTCGGGCGCCTTCAGTGCTGGCCGCGCTTGGCCGCAGACTGCCCCGCCACGTCCGGCGCTTCGTGCTCTTCGGAGGAGCCTGCCAGGCTCTGTTCTAGAACGCGCCAGCGCGCCTCACCCCCGGTGAAGTCGTAGACCATATGCCCCGCGTCATCCACGTCGAGCGTCACGGCGGTAGCCTGTTCGCGAGCAAGCCGGCTGAGCAGCGCGTCAGCTTCAGGCTCGGACAACTGCAGTTGCCCCGCGACCTCGTGGCTACCAATCGCGCCGCGACGGTGGGCGACCAGAGCGCGCACCGCCTCAAGCTGCACGGCTTGCCGCCTGGCGCTACCCTGCTGCCGAAGCCGCCTGCCCCCGAGCAGGAAAAGCAGACCGAAGAACAGCGTGACCGCGGACGTCGGCAAGGCGAACGCCCAACCGACCTTCGCCTCGGGCCAAAGCGACTGAAGTAGCAGCCACAGCGCCGCAGCCAGCGAAAACCCCACGAGCAAGATGCCCCAGCCCACGATTGAGGCAGCGATGCCGCCAAAGCGCGAGGGCTGACCAGCCAGCGAAACGCTTGGCGCGCTCAAGGGAAAGCGTGGCGCGCCGCAGGCCGAACAGCGCGACTCGAGGCCACGCAGGACAATCGGCGCCGGTTGAGCGCAACGGGGGCAACTGGCGGCTAGCAATCCGGCGGACACGCCCCAGCGTAGCCCGGATCACGAGCGACAGTGGCGTCGCCCAAGCGTGATCCGGGATGCCTGCAGAACGCCGCGAACTACTTGCCTGCCTCGTAGTTTTGAATCATCGGGCACGGCCCGGGGCCCTGACCGCCAGCGCCGACGCCGCCACCGATACCCGCCGCTCCGCCGGCTGCACCGCCCCCGACCGCCGCAGCCCCGGCCCCGCCCATGACGGGCCCAGCCGCTGGGCCAACAGGGGGCTTGCACTGATCCTGGCAAAGCTCCGGGTAGTCGCAGTAGCCACCACAGTCGACGTGCGGCCACTCGCACAGCACGGGGAGCTCGCGATTCGACTCGAGCTCCCCAGGGAGAGCCTCGAGGCGCTGGGTGAACCAGCTGTCGAGCGCCGCGAAGCGCCCCTCATCGCCCGAGCGGAGCATACCCTCTTCGCTCAGCTGGTCGTAGAAAGACTTGAGGAGTGCGTTGGGATCGAGCTCCGCAAACTCAGCGATCACGTCCTCACACATCGCGATGGTGTCGGCCCAGCAAGCCTTGTCGCTTTGGCAGCCACGTGCCAGCGAGTTGGTCCCGGGCAGAGACACCTGCGGATACCAGTCCTGGCCCAAGCTAATGTCCACGGAGTAGGGCAAGTACTGAAACAAGCCGTCGGCGCGCTCCACCAGCACGACGTTGTTGGTGTTGTGCAGCGCGTCGTCGCCCGTAGCCAACACCCATGAAAGGCACTGAAACCGATGGAAGGCGTCCCAGTCAACGTAGCTTGCGAGCGCCTCCTTGAAGCCATCGCCTGCGGGCGTATCGCTCACCAACTGAGAAAGCTCGGTCACTCGGCTGCTCTCACACTTGTCGAGCTGGCAGTTCTCTGGGTCGTCGAACAACCCGCCGCCACCTGGAAAGCCCGGTCCCCTGGGGCCGCCTTGATAGCCGAGGTCGCCGACGAACTCCCACATGTTGGTGCAGCCGCCGCCAAACTCAGCTTCGTAACGGCGACAGAAAGCCTGCTTGTAGCGCTCCACGACCACGTAGGGGATGGAGATGTCTTCGCCCCAAACGTTACTGGAGACCCAGGCGTAGTTGGCCTGAGGCGCCGGGTAGCCAAGGCGGGCGTACAACGCAAGCGTCAAGCGCTCGCGGAAGATGTTGCCGATCTGGGCGTTGTTGAAGCGCAAATGCTCGAAGCCATCGAGACGCTGCAGCTTCACGAACTGATCCGCGTCGATGTTGAGATTGGGAATGGAGCGCTCGTCCCACGGGCGCCGAGACGACTGCCCGACGATTTTCACCTGGACCTTGCCGTAATCGGCCGTCTTGCCGTCCAGGCCTGCCGTCGTCGCCCATAGGTGATCCACGAAGGTGGCCCCATTGCCGCCCCCCGGTTGGTAGATGTCGCCGAACTGATCGAAGATGGGCCCACCCTGTCCCCCGTTGTTCATCGTCTCGAGCTGCTGCTCGGAAACACCAAACCAGTAGCGGTTGGCCGGCGTCCCGAAGACATCCAGCTCGTGGTCCGCGACCGAGGTGTCCGCGACCGGAGCGCCCGGGTAGCCCGAGTCGGGCGGGCCACCGCCGGCGCCTGCGTCCGCCGGCTCGCCGCCAAGCCCCGCCGCGTCGCCGCCCACCGTATTGCCGGCACCCGGACCCGGACCCGGCTCGCGAGCCCCGCCATCCGCCGTCGTGTAGTAGTTCGAGTCGTAGGAATTGTAGGCGATGTCGTCGCCACAGGCCGCCTGCAGGCCCACCGCCAACACCAACAGGGAGAGCCCCCGTGCGTGAAGTGACCTGGATCGAAACGCCGGAGTGAGCTCTGATATGTATGACATTCGGATAGGTTTGCGCGGTCGCGCGACCGAGCGTAGCAACAGTCATGCCTGGCGGAGCAACCACCGTAGCGTAGCCTCATTGCGCTCGTCCGTAGTCAATTTGACTCGCCCGTCCCACGGGTTCACTGGGTCGACCGGCCCCTCGTCTCTTCGGCCCCGTGACACCGCGATCCGATTTGGCACACTCCGGCCGCCGCGGGCTGAGGTTGTGCCAGGTGCCGCGCAGCGTCAGACGCAGGCCAGTGAGCCGTGAGGAGCTTCAGTCAGCGAGCGACTGCCGCAGGGCGACTGGGCGCCCGCTGATAGTGGTTCGGAGCGACTGATAGCCCGCCTCGAATTGGGTCAGGGAATACTCCTTGCGAGGATCTTCCGCGACGCGGGTCTTGATCTGCTCGTAGTACTGCTCGGACAGCGCCAGCAGTCCGGCGCCCTCATAGAGCGACGCTATGTCCTCGACCACCGCGACATAGGCCGCCTTGCACGACGGGCTCGCCAGGCAACGACGGAAGATCAGGCCCGCGCTGACCGACCCGCCATTGGAGTCGCCCTGTCGAGCCAACCCCAATACGTCGATGTACGGCTTTCCTGAATCCCGGAAGGGCTTCATGGACATGTCCATGCCCCAAGGCAGGAAGACGAACGTCTCCGTCGCGGGATCGCGATAAAGGCGGAAATTGTTTGGGTAAAACACCGTGTACGCGTACATGTCCCATTGATTCACGGCTGCCTCGGCGGCCGTGAACTTGAGAAACTGGCTTACATCTAGCTCTGCTCCCATCTCGCCAAGCCAGCTCGCAGGCTTGGCGCCCTGCACGGCAGCGATCAACCGGACGAGATCAGAGCGGTCGTTGACGGCCTCGTTGGTCTCCAGGTCGAACGCGGTTTCCGCGCCCGGCTCGAAGTCGACTTGCCCTTCCTCGTA
>JANNWK010001039.1:0-7867 GCA_031408355.1 Myxococcales bacterium | reverse complement strand
GGCCCGATTGCTGAGAAGCGTTTGACGGCCGTGCTGATGCTAGCGATGTCCAAGCTTGAGGTGACGCGCACCGAACCGAAGGCCGCATCCGGCTTCCTCATTCGACTCCTCATCGTCGCGTTCTTTCTGGCCGGCTCGCTGTTTGTGCTGGTGTACCTATTCAGGACGTAGCGCACCTGCCTGCAACTCCCCCCATTCAACGGTTAGCGGAATAGTCCAAGCTCGGTTGGCGTTTCGCTCAGGCGATCCAGTGTTATACCCAGCGCTCTCAGGAGGTTCCCGCATATGAAACGTGCATTCTCGCTCTTGGCCCTCGGCGCCTCGCTCGCCTGCGGCTCCGATCCGGCGCCCGCGCCCAAGACGGCCGCCGCGCCGCCGCCCGCCGCGCCCGCCGCGGCCCCTCCGGCGAACGCCAACAATCCGAAGCCGGACGACGATCCGAGCAAGTCCAACATCAACATCTCCGATGAGATCAAGAAGGCCTGCGGCATCACCGACGTGGAAGCCTTCTTCGCCTATGACTCGGCCAATGTCCGCCCCCAGGACAAGGCCGTGCTTCAGAAGCTGGCGACGTGCTTCACCAGCGGGCCGCTCAAGGGTCGCGAAATGCGGCTCGTGGGCCACGCGGACAATCGCGGGGAAGAGGACTACAACATGCTGCTCGGCCAACGTCGCGCCGACAACGTCAAGGCCGCCATTGTTTCGGTCGGCATGACCGAGGCCAAGACGTTCACGACCTCGCGCGGCGAGCTGGACGCTTCCGGCACCGAAGATGCGTCGTGGACGAAGGACCGCCGCGTGGATATCGTGCTCGGCAAATAGTGCTCCCAGCCCATGACTCCTGCTGAATCCCATAGCGCGCCGGCGCTCGACCCGGTCCAGCTCGTGCTGGGTGCGTCGGGGGTCGTGCTCGTCGTGCTCGCGCTGCTCACCGTGGCCTCGGTGCTGGTGTGGCTCGTGTGGTTCTTGAAGAGCGCGCAGCTTGGGCGGTTGCGGTCGAGCGAGCGCGCCTTCGAGCGTGAGGCCGAGAGCGTCGAGCGTGCTCAGGAATTGATCGCGCTGGCGCTCAAGCACAAGAGCGCTCCTGGGGCACGCTTGGTGCTCGAGTTGGCTAAGCGGCACCCCCAGCGCAACCTCTCCTCGGAGCTCTTGACCGCGGTTGCCAAACGGGCCCTAGCCAGCGAGCAGCAGCGCGTGACGGCGCTCATGCCCACGCTTTCCAGCATCGCGGCGGCGTCGCCGTTCGTGGGTCTGTTCGGCACGGTTTGGGGCATTATGCAGGCCTTCCTAAGGATTGGCGTCGAGAAGAGCGCTTCGCTACCCGTGGTGGCGCCTGCCATCGGTGAAGCGCTGATCGCGACGGCGGTCGGTCTGGTGGCGGCGATTCCGGCGACCATCGCCTACAATTACATCGACAAACGGATAGCGGATTTCCTCGACGAGCTGACGGCCTCGGCCGAGGTTTGGGTCGCGGTTCTGGTGCAGGATTCAGCAGAAGGCACGCAGCCGGTGCCTCTCACCCGCGAGTCGGCAGCATATGGGGCTCAGCGTCGGTAGTCGCCGTCGCGGAGGCTTCCGCGACATCAACGTCACGCCGCTCGTCGACGTGATGCTCGTGCTGCTCGTCGTGTTCATGGTCACGGCGCCGCTGCTCACCACCGGGCTTCGTATCGACCTGCCCGAGGTGAAGGCCGCCCAGACGCCGGTCAAGGACGCACGCCTCTTGCTGTCGATCACCAAGGAAGAGCGCGTGCTCTTTGGCGAACAAGACGTCACCGGTCGCGTCGATCAGGCGCTCAAGGAGAGCGCACGTGTCCAGAAGGAGCGCGAGATTTACATTCGTGCGGACAAGGATGCCCGCTACGAGATCGTCGCCAAAGTGGTGGCGGCGGCTCGCAACAGCGGCGTCGAGTCCCTGAATCTGCTGGTGGAGCCAGAGACGGAGGACGAGCCGAGCGAGCCCGCACCGCCGAAGACGAAGGGGCGGGCGGTCGCGGCTCCAGGCGGAGCCAAGTGAGCACGGCCACGTTTGAGTCCGCGTTCAAGGGTCGAGAAGTGGCCCAGGCCGTGGTGCTTTCGGTCCTCGTGGAGGGCTTGTTGCTGCTGCTTTGGATCTACGCGGGCATGGGCTCCTCCCACGTGAAGGCCGCAGCGCTCGACGTGCCCCGGGAAGTGCCGATCTCGGTCAAGCCTGTCATGGACGAGCTGCCTCTGCTCAAGCTGGGCGGAAAGAAGAAGGCCAAGCTCCCCGACATGTGGAAAAAGCAGGCTGCCGTGCAGCGCTTCGAGGAGAGCAGCGCGCCGTCGGCCAAGGCTTCGCCGTCGCCTGAGGCGATTCCCACGTCGAAGCTTGCAGCGGCGGACGCGTCCGCGCCGCCCCCCGACGCCGAAACGGCCAAGGAGGTGGATCAGGTGCTCACGGACGCAGCGCCCGAGGCGGCGCCCACCGTCGAGGGAGAAGGTACGGCCGACGGCGTAAAAGAAGGGACGGAAGCAGACCCGCTCAAGGCTCGCGCGGTAAGCGCCTACCGTGGCAAGATCATCGCTTGGTTCAACGCGCGCTTCCAGCAGCCGCTGGGCGAGGTTCCGTGTGCTGAGCTGAAGCAGCTGCGAGCGACCGTTGCCGTGACGATCGGCGGTGATCGCAGCGTTTCAGGCTATGCGCTGGCGCGGCCGAGCGGTAACCCCGCCTACGACAGCCGCGTGCGCTCAACCATGGATCGAGTGCGAGGCGAGCTGCTGCCGCCGCCGCCGCCGCTGTATCCCGATATCTTGAATAGCTCGGAAGTGGTGACATTCTCGGGCCAAGGAGTGAAGTGCGAATGAAGATCCCGCTCGGGCTGTGGTCCTGTTGTCTGTTGATTGTTCCCACGCTGGCACAGGGCCAGGTGGTCCCCCCCGGCCAGGTCGTCCCCCCCAAGGTCGACGAAAGCGCGCTCGGCGAGTTGGTGGTGACCGGCACGGCGGTCGAGAAACTGCCACGCATCGCGATTTTGCCCTCGCTCAGCCCCGACTATGAGGACGTGATTGTGCGCGGGGTCGTGCGCCGCGATCTAGAGCTCACTGGGTTGTTTGATTTGGTGGCCGATGAAAAGGCACCGCCGGGCATTTACGGCTTCACGGATGCTGTGGACGTTGACGCCTGGCGCAAGCTGGGCGCCGAGGCCATCGTCAAGGTCGCCGCTCGGAAGGCGAGCGCCGAGCAGATCGAGGTGGTCGGGATCGCCTACCTAATGAGCTCCGGCAAGCTGCCGGTGTACGAGAAGAAGCTGACGGTCAAGAAGAGCGACGCTCGCGTGACGGCGCACCGCATCACCGATGCGCTGCTCGGAGCCCTCACGGGTCGCCCGGGGGGCTTCGCCAGTGAGCTGACGTTCTCGGGCCGCTGGGGCAAGAACCGCCGCATCTTTCGGATGGATTCCGACGGCCATGGCCTGGTCCCCTTCACGGATCAGAAGGACACGGCCATCGCTCCCGTCTTCGGCCCAGCCAACAAGGTGTACTACCTGCTCAGCCAGGACTACTCGCCCTTTTCGTTGTTCAGCTACTTGGCTGGGAAGAACACGGCCGTCGGGCTCCCGTTCAAGACCTCGCTCTACGGCGTGGCGGTCAGCCGGGACGGCGCCAAGCTGGCGCTAGCGGTCGCCGAGGCGGGCCAGACTGCGATCCACGTGGGCGGCATCGACGGCACCGCCATGAGCAAGGTGTCGAGCACCGAGCTGGCGACGCGTCCGGTGTTCAGCCCCTCCGGCAAGCTGTCGTGGATCGGCGGCCAGGCTAAACAGGGCACTCAGCGCGTGTGGCTGGAGGGCAAGCCGGTGTCGCCAGCGGGCTACACGGCGGGCGGTCAGACGTTCTGCGACACTGAAGATGGCGTGCGCATGGTGTATTCGGTCGCGGTCGGCGGCGGCAAGCAAGATCTCGTGATGGGCGACGAGCAGGGGCGCGTGATGGGTCGCCTCACTCAAGGTCAAGGCTCCAACACCCACCCTGCCTGTAGCCCAGATGGTCGACTGCTCGCCTTCTTCTCCACGCGTGGCAACGCGCCCGGGATCTACCTGATGTCGCTTAAGAGCTTCCGTATCCAGGCTATCTCAAGCCAGCTTGGCGAAGGCCTGAGCTGGGCCGCGCTGCCTTAGCTTGGCTCTAGAGCCCGCTCCGGGTGAGGCTTTCGGCCACCCGCAGGGCCTGCGCTGCGATGGTCAGGCACGGGTTCATGGCGGCGCTCGAGGGAAAGAAGGACGCGTCCACGACGTGCAGGTTGTCGAGATCCCAAGCCTTACAGTACGGGTCGAGCACCGAGGTGGCCGGATCTTTGCCGAAACGCAACGTGCCGCATTGGTGGCTGTTGGTCTCGATCGGCATCACGTGATAGATGAATTCGCTGTAGCCAACCGAGCGCAGCATCTCTTCGGCGGCGCGAGCTAAACGCTGCTGTGCGATCTGGTTCTTGAAGCGGCGCCGCACTCGGATCTCGCCCCGGTCACCGAGCGTCACGCGATTCTCCGGATCCGGCAAGTCCTCGCTCATGAGCCCCCAATCGCTGCTGTAGCGGGCGATTCGCTGCTGCTCGACCGGCGTTAGCTGGGGCCGATGCGCTGCGATGTACCCGCCGGCTTGAACCTTGCCCATGATCTGCAGATTGCCCAGCGGGTAGGCTGAGCGGGAGCTTGGCAGATAGAAGTCGTTGACCGATAGCGTCTTGTGAAACGTGTCGCCATTCTCTCGACTTGGATCGATCGCGATCAAGGTGCCGTTGATGTGAGCCATGTAGTTGCGACCGACCTGCCCGCTCGAGTTGGCGAGCCCGTGGGGGTGACGGGCGCTCGTTGAGCGGAGCAGCAAGGCGGCCGAGTTGACGGCGCCGCACGAGACCACAAAGTGTGAGGCCTGTAGCGTGAAGCGCGCTCCGTCACGCACGAGCTCGACGCCCGTGATCCGTTTGCCGCTTGGGTCCGTGAGCAGTCGCTCGGCCAGCGTGCGGGTCATGAGTTGCACGTTCGGCGATTCGAGAGCGGGCCGAACGCAGCAGGCCTCGGCGTCGCCTTTGGCCAGCAGCTGGCACGGGAAGCCATCGCAGGTAAAGCAGCGGATGCACTTGCCTCGGTCGCCAAGGTCCACGCCGATGGGCAACGAGAAGGGTTGAAATCCCTGACTGCGCAGGCGGGCGGCGAGCTCGGCCATGTACGGCTCGTGCGGCAGCGCTGGGAAGGGATAGGCTGACGAGCGCGTTGGCTCCGTCGGATCTCCGCCGGCTTGTCCGTGGACCCAATACAGCCGCTCCGCTCGGGCGTAGTAGGGCTCGAGCTCGTCGTAGGAGATGGGCCAAGCGGGCGAGGTGCCCTCCTCGTGCTCCAGCGCGCTGAAGTCCTCGCGGCGGAAGCGCGGGAGCGCGGCGCCATAGAGCTTGGTGCAACCCCCGACGCAGTAGTAGACGCCCGGGCGAAACGCCTGGTCCGTCTCGGCGTCGCGCCAGATCTCGTTGGCCTGATACTGACGCTGCCCGATCACCGCCTGCGGGTCCCAGTTCGCGGGTTCTTGCGGAATGAAGTCGCCGCGTTCGACGAGCAAGACGCGCGCGCCCGTGTCCTTGAGCGCATTCGTGAGCGTCCCGCCGCCCGCGCCCGAACCGATGATGATGATGTCGTAGTCCATGAAGCGGAGCCCGCTTGCGATAGCGCCGGCTAGCGCTGCCGCCGGTAGCCGTAGAGCCAGCGCGACTCGCCGCTGCCCACGTTGCGGACCGAGTGCGTTGCGCCGGCCGGGATGAAGAGCTCGCGTCCGGGCTCGGGGCGCTCACTTGTGCCGGCGATCTCGAACTCGACCTGCCCTTCGACCACCATCACGAGCTCGTCGGTCTCGTGGACGAAGTTGGCCCAGACTTGCCCGGGCGGATCGACCCACAGCGAGCAGGAAAACCCGCGCGCTCGCCAACCTTCAGCCACGACCGACTGGCTCAGCTCTGACGGCATCGCCCGAGCTTAACATCCGTCAGGTCCGGGTTCAGCCTGGTCCCGGGATTTCTACTATGGAGGGGCCGCCCCTAGCCCCACTAGGCTCGGGCTGAGGTCGCAGGAGGCCCGCCAAAAAATGCCGACCGGAAGTCAGGGGTTCAGTCTCGTTATCGCTGCCTTGCTCGTCGTGCTCGGGGTCGGGCAAGTGCGCGATGCTGCTCCTACGCCGAAGCAGGCCACGGCCTCGCTCAAGCCCCCGAGCGGGGCGGCTCCTGCGACTCCCGCGGCGCCTCTGCCCAAGCCTGAGCCAGAGTGCAACGAGGGACGCGCTGTGCTCGAGACGTACGGCGCGCTCTATGGACTGCCCCACCAACCGATCCGCTGGGAGTTTCTCGTCGCGCTCGTGCCAGATCCAGAAGAGTCGGGCCACACCGATTACTTTGATGCTGTCTTTGAGGGCGTGGAGGACGCCGTTGCAGCGGGCGTGCTCGAGCCGGGAGCCACCGGCACGGCGGCTCGTCGCTACGTGAGGGACCACCACTACTTTCCATGGCCGGGCAGCGACGCCGACAAACGCAGCCAGCGCTGCTGGGAAAGAACACCCGGCGTCGTCGTCTACCGTCCAGTGGGCGACCCCCACACCGAGCCCGCGCTCGCTGTATTGCTGGTGGGCGAGACGCCGACTTGGGGCGTCCGACCTCAACAGCTCAACGCGGCCCTGCAGTGGATTTCCGAAGTAAGCAATCGGTCGAGGGCCCCCTATCGCCTGCTCGGTCCAACGTTTTCTGGAAGCGCGGCCTCACTCTCCGCGGGCATCCAGCAGCACGCTCGAGAGCTACAAAACAGCGATGGGTTTAGCCCTGGGCCCTTGGAGTTCCAGCTCGCATCCGGGACCGCGACCGGCAACCAGGTCAAGCCGACGCTCGAACGGGTTCGAGGGCCAGGCCTGCGCTTGGAGTACCGCGCTTCGGTTCCGGACGGTGAACGGCTGCTCCAGTCGATGACGCTATTCTTGGCGGCTACGAGCACCGGCTCGCGACATCCCGAACGCGACACCGTGATTCTGAGCGAGAGTATGACGGCCTACGGTGAGAGCGTGAGTGGGCACGCTCAGCGAAGGTTCCCTCCGAACCTGGCGTCGCTGCGTCGAGCCTACGCTGAGGTGGTCAAGGGCGACTCGGCGGCAATCGCGACGCGCGCTCCTTCAGGCGCCCGCGTGGCGACCGAAGAACGTAGCGGCGAGCTTTCGGAGCAGACGCCCATCAGCCACGATCTTGCGCTCGCAGAGCTGCTTCGGGAGCTGGCTGAGGGCAACTATCGCAACATCGGGATCATTGCCACGAACGCCAGCGATGTGGTGTTCATGGCCGAACGCATCAAGCGCCAGCTGCCCGACGTGCGGCTGTTCACGCTGGGGTTCGACCTTCGTTACTTGCATCCAGACCACGCAACATTTCTGAACGGTATGCTGGTCGCGCACGCAGCGTCCGACGGTCGACCCGAAGCCTCGACCGGGCTGAAGAACCCAATGACGCGAGGCGTTTCGGAGGCGGCAAGGTTCCTGCTGTCCGGCAGGCCCGTGTGGCTCAGGACCAGCGTGTCACTGCTGGGCAACGGCGCGCTATGGCAAATAGGCTCCGCACGCGCGGGATCGCGGCGGGAGATCCCGCAGGCCTTCTGGCTCGCCTATTGGGCGGCGTTGGCGGTGTCTGGCCTGCTGTTATTGCTCGTTGCCGGGCCGACGCTCATTCAACGGTTGCGTGCGTCAGGTCCGCGCAGTCGCCTCTCGCAAGTGGTGATGCGCAGCGGATTCTTGCGTCAGCGGTCGCCGGTTTGGGCCACGCTTGGCAACTGTCAGCACCTCGATCTGGCGGCGGATCACGCGTTCGCCAGCTCCGCGCTCCTGACGATCG
>JANNWK010001038.1:0-4012 GCA_031408355.1 Myxococcales bacterium | reverse complement strand
GAGCTCGCCGATGGTGCACAGCTTCAAGGCCCGGATCGTGGGCGGATCCGTGGGGTTGTATTCTGGATCCGTGCGCTTTTCGAGCTCAGCGCGGATCTGACCGATGCTTCTGTCCGCTTGGAGTGACTCGGCCTGGCCCTGGCACGCGTACGGGTTCAGCTCAGGGCCTGCGACCGGCGTAGCTCCTACGACGCTTGGTAGAGCGAGCACGCAGGCGTTGAGCGCCAGTAGCACCACCAGGCGGACTCGGCTTCGACTTCGAGACGATGTGAGAGTGGCGTTGCTTGGCATGGCGAAAGATAGCGGCAAACGTCGGGAACACTTGGGCAAACCTCGGAGCTGAGCGCCGAATTGCGCGCTGGAGTCGAGGCAGGTCCTGGCCGCGTGCGGCCTCAGCTACTCGTAGTAGAGGTCGTCGAGGTAGAGCGTCTTCGGCTCCACCATCGTCGGATCTGCGGTCGGCGGGTAGTTGAGCGACCAGGTGAAGGCGCCCACCAGCTCCGTGATCGGCACGCCAGTCGGCAGCAGTAGCTCGAGTTCCGTCCATTGGTCGTTCAGTCCGACGCGCATCGGACTGCGGAACACGTCGTCGTGCGGGTAGTCCACGACGGCGGGATCCGGCGGCGCTGCCGGATCCACCGCTACACCCATGCCCCCGGCCGCGAAATCCACCATGTCGGTTTGTCCGGCGCCTACGGCCGCTTTGAAGGTGACCTTGCTCAGGCCTTCCGGCATCTTGAGCCCCGGGTCCGCGCCCCAGTTGTTGGCTGGGTACTGCCAGTAGAGGCCGGACCACAGCACCGCCGGCACCGCCGGCTCGACGGTCGTTGGGATCGAGGGATCGTAGAAGAAGGCGAAGCAGTTGCCGCGGGCGCCCGCGGGCCGCTCCTTGCATTCCTTGTTCTCATTGATCGTCAGCCGAGGAGGCGTCGAGCCGTCACCCATCGCGCCGCTGGCGGCGAAATAGTCGGAGACGGCGAAGGGCCCTTTGGGTGGTCCTTTGCCCTGGCCGGCCTCGGGCGCGCAGCCGACGCTGAAGGCGGTCACCAGCGCGGCGCGCGCGCAGGAGAGAACGAGCTTGTGATGCGTGAGCTTCTGCACTTGAGGCCTCCGGGGCTCGGCACTTCAGCCGCCCAGAACAGGCAATGTCCGGAAACGCCGGGTTGATCACTGATTTGTCCGCGTTGCTCGGCGTTTCCGTGGCTATGGCGCTGTGGCCCGCGCGTTTTCTCAACGCATGACAGTCGCTGCGGACATGACACCTGCGTGGCAAGCCAACCGTTCGGAGCGCCCGGCCGCCCATTGAAACAGAGCTCCAAAGCAATGCCGGGATTGAAATCGAGGCCGCACTCGGGCTGGGTGCTCGGCCCGTTGGGTCTGCTCCTGTTCAGCTGCAGCGGCGGGCCGGCGAGTGACGCCGAGTCGGACGGCGGCAGGGGGGGCGGCGCGAATGAAGTTGCGACTCAAGCGGCCGCTCAGGTCGGTCTGATGACGGTGCGGCGCCTCAATCGCACCGAGTACACCAATACGCTGCGCGCCCTGACCGGGACGAGCTCCGACCCGGGCGCTGGGTTCCCGCCCGAGAACTTGTCGTTCGGCTTCGACAATATCGGCGAGGCGTTGACGGTTCAGCCGCTGCACGTCGAGCTCTACGAGCAGACGGCCGACGCCGTGCTCGAGGAGCTATTCGCTCGTCCCACCAGCGATCCGTTGCGCGCGCGCATCCTCCGCTGCGACCCGAACGTCGGCGGACGGCCTTGCGTGGTGCATATGCTGCTCTCCTTCGCTCAGTACGCCTATCGCCGCCCGGTGCTTCAGGCGGAGGTTGCCAGCCTGGTGGACCTCGCCGAGAGCTTCGTGAGTACCGGTGGCGCCATGGACGAGGGTCTAAAGTTGGCGTTCAAGGGTATCTTGCTGTCGCCCCACTTCTTGTTCCGAGTCGAGCTTGACCCGGAACCCACCTCGAAGGTGCCGCACCGCGTGGGCCCGTTCGAACTCGCTTCGCGGCTCAGCTATTATCTGTGGAGCAGCATGCCGGACGAAGCGTTGTTCGTTGACGCTCAGAGTGGCCAGCTGCTAAACGACGCCCCCCTGGCCTCGCAGGTCGAACGCATGCTCAGCGATTCGCGTGCCGCGGCCCTGGTGGAGAACTTCGCGGGTCAGTGGCTTAACCTTCGGCGTACCGCGCAAGTCATGCCAGACTCCGCAGTTTTTCCCGAGTTTGATCAAGAACTCCAGGCCTCGCTCCGGACCGAAAGTGAGCTGTTCTTTGCGGAGCTGGTAGAGAACGGGCGCCCCTTTTCGGAGCTCTTAACGGCCCAGTTCAGCTACGTAAACGCCCCGCTTGCGGCTCACTACGGGCTTTTGGCTCCGGCTGGCCCCGGCTTTGAGCGCATGGACCTGAGCGGGACAACGCGGGCGGGCTTCCTCACCCAAGCGAGCTTTCTCACGGTCACCAGCAACCCAACCCGAACGTCGCCGGTCAAGCGCGGGAAATGGGTGCTGGACCAGCTGCTGTGCGCGCCGCCACCGCCGCCGCCGCCGGGCGTCGATGCGACGTTGGTCGAGGGCGGAACGCTCTCGCTTCGTCAGAAGCTCGAGACTCACCGCGCCAAGGAACCGTGCAAGAGCTGCCACGCGGTGATGGACCCGATCGGTCTCGCATTCGAAAATTTCGACGGCGTCGGCAAGTATCGCAGCGAGGACCAGTACGGCCCGATCGACGCCGCCGGGACGCTGCCGACGCCGGACGGCGACGTCCCATTCCTGAGCGCGAGCGAACTGATCCCGGTGTTGGCTGGCGACAGGCGGCTGGCCGACTGCATCGCCCAGAAGGTCTTGACCTACGCGATAGGTCGAGGCTTCAGCGGCGCTGACGAGAAGACCTTAGCGGCCGTGCTGGCCGGGGCTAGCGCTTCGGGTCAGGGTTTTCGCGGCCTTTTTGCCAGCGTGGCGACGAGTGAAGCGTTCCGTAGCCGGCGGGCGGTGGGAGAATGAGCATGCGCAAAGGTTCTGTGCCGCGACGTTTGTTCCTGGGTGGCGCTGCCGTCAGCGTCGCTTTGCCGTTCTTCGAGTCGCTTTGGCCGCGTCAGGCGCACGGCCAGGCTCCGAGCGCTCCCAAACGTTTCCTCGCCTACATGGCGCCGAACGGCTTTGATATGGACGACTTCCGTCCGACCTCCGGCGCCGGACCGCTGGCGCTCGGCCCGATGATGGCCTCACTTGCGCCGCTGAAGGACCAGGTCATGGTTCTCTCTGGCCTGCAGAACACCAAGCAGGACCGCTCGGTCGGTGACCACGCGGGAGGTACGGGCTCGTTCCTCTCGAATCGCACGGTCGTATTCGACGCCGAGAAGCTGGGGGGGCCCTCTATCGATCAAGTCGTTGCTGGTCAGGTGGGTGGCCAGACCAAGCTGAAGTCGCTGGAGTTGTCCGGTGAGGAGGGCCTTACGGACGGCTTCTGCGACAGTGGCTACCGCTGCGCCGTTGGTAACCACATTTCGTTCGACGAGGCGGGCTCCCCGCTGCCAAAGTTGTTCGACACGGCAGCGATTTTTGATCGGGTTTTTCAGGGTTTTTCCGCGGACGCGAGCGCCGCTGCGGCAGCGCGCCGGAGCCAGTACCGAAGGAGCGTGCTGGACAACGTGCTCGCGCAGGCCACCGAGCTTTCGACGAAGTTGAGCGCGGCCGATAGGCTCAAGCTAGACGAGTACCTGAACGCTGTCCGTGAGGTGGAGTCGCGTATCGATCTCGGCTCCGGCGGTGTCAGTTGTCAATCGCCGACTCGCACGGAGGGGCCGCTCGAGAGCGCGCCTCGTCACGCGGTGCTCACCGAGCTCATCGCGTTGGCATTTCAGTGCGGAGTTACGAACGTTATTAGTCTGATGTGGGGCAACAACACGAGCAACCGAAACTACGCCTTCCTGGGCGCGGGCGGCGGCCACCACGATATATCGCACCACGGCGGCAATGCGATTGCCATCGGCAAACTCAAGCTAATCGGCAAGTGGGA
>JANNWK010001037.1:0-5638 GCA_031408355.1 Myxococcales bacterium | reverse complement strand
CGCGGGCGCCTCGGCGCGAGGCTTCGACGCGCTGGTCAAGCGGCCGAATTTCGACGCATTTCGCCTTGAATGCCCCTAGATCGGCGGGAATTTTCGATGGGCGTGCGAATACCCTGACCACTTTCCACCTGTCAGGCCACTTAGGGGAGTTGAGGCCTGCTTGGTCCTAGCCGCCATCGCCATGTCGTCCGTTCCCACTGTTCCCCGCCCCGCACTGCGTTTGATCCGCGGGGCGATCGAGCGGGAACGGGAGCCCGATCCTGGCGACTTCAACGCGGTCTTCCGGCGCTACGCGCCGTACGTGGCGCGCGTTGCGTTGCGCCTGCTGGGGCGCGAGGGCGAGGTGGAGGATTTGGTGCAGGACGTGTTCCTCGAGGCACACCGCGGCCTGGCCAGCGTGCGCGAAGCCGGCGCGCTGCGCGGTTGGCTCGCGAAGATCTGCGTGCGACGCGCCACCCGAAGGCTCCGCCTGCGCAAGCTGCGCACGCTCCTGAGCCTGGATGCGATGACCGACGCCGAGCTCCCGCTGGACAAGAGCGCGAGCCCAGAGCAGGCCACCGAAGTGGCTGCGCTGTACCGCAACTTGAATCACATGGCCGCAGCGGAGCGGGTTGCTTGGGTGCTCAAGCACGTGGAAGGGGAATCGCTCGACGCCATCGCGGCGCTGTGCGGCTGCTCGAAATCCACCGTGCAGCGGCGGCTACGGGCCGCACAAGCGCATTTCGATGAGGGGCGGGCGCCATGAGGCCCACGCCGTCAAGGGAGGAGCGAGCAGGCCAGGCCGGACAGCTCGTGGACATAGCCTGGAACGCCGGGCACGTGGAACTCACCTTGGCTGTCACGCGCGCGCGCCTGAAGCGCCGGAAACGGCGGCTGGCGATGGCGGCGGCCGGGCTCTGCGTAGCAGCGGCCGCCAGCTGGGTCCTGGTCTGGCGCAGCAGCGTGCCCAGCGCCACGGTCGGGCTTGAGGCGCCAACCGCGATTCTCACACCGGTGGGCGTGGAACAGGTGACGCGCTTTGCTGATGGCTCTTCGGCGACGGTGCTGGCCGACGGGCAACTTGTCGTGCAGACAGCCAGCGAGACACGCGTCGAAACGGTGCTGAATGCAGGCATGGCCGAGTTCGACGTCGTACCGAACCCGGTGCGACAGTTCGTGGTTCAGGCCGGCCCTGTGACAGTCGAGGTGATTGGCACGCATTTTCATGTAGAACGCAGCGAGGCACGCACCCGGGTCTCGGTGGATCGCGGCAAAGTGCGGGTCAGTTGGGACGCGGGGCAGGCGTTGCTGGAAGCCGGCGAGTCGCGCTGGTTCCCGGAGCCGACGGCGGAGCCGACGGCGAACGCCCCGGACAGCCTGCCAGCCTCACCCTCCCCGAGCGCGGGTCCGCGTGAGCGGTTCGTGGAGCTGGCGCGCCGCGGCGACTATCAAGCTGCCTACAAGCTCCTGAGCCAGAGCCCGAACACGCTAGGCTCAAGCGCCGAGGAGCTCATGCTAGCCGCAGACTCGGCGCGGCTGTCGAATCACCCGGAGGAGGCGCTGGGATATCTGAAGCGCGTCACGCGTGAGTACCCGGGCGACGCGCGGGCGGCCTTGTCCGCCTTCACGCAGGGGCGCATTCTCCTCAGCCAGCTAGGCAAACCCGCAGCGGCGGCGCAGGCGTTCGAGCTGGCCAGGCGCTTGAGCCCCAGCGGTGGTTTGGCTGAAGACGCGCTGGCCCGGCAGGCCGAATCGCTGTTTGAAGCTGGCGCGAGCACGCAGGGTCGCGCCTTGGCGGCGGAGTACGAGCAGCGGTACCCAACCGGCAAGCACCTCGCGACCCTGGGCAGGCTGCGCGCGCCCGCGGACTAGACCCGGGCCCCGTGACGTTTCGTCCTCGCCCTGCGACGTTGTAAGGTGCTCGGCACGGCAGCTGAAGCGTTGACTCATCGCGGCGTAGCGCGCTTTCTGGGCGTGACGCTCGCGCTCGCGCTCGCCTCAGGCGTGGCGAGCCCCGCCGCCGCAGAGGCTGCGCCGCAGGGGCCCAGGCTGGAGTTGCGCCACTGCCCAGCGCTGAACAGCTCCGCGCTGCGCGAGCTCATCGCGCTGGAGCTCAGGACCCTCGCGCTGGCAAACTCGCAGACTCAGCTGAACGTCACGTGCAGCGGTGAGCTGGCGATCGTGTCCCTTGCTGACCCGGCCGATCCCCGCTTCGCCGCAGAGGCTCGACTCGACCTTGCTGGCAGCGGGCCTGGCGCTCGCGAGCGGCTCGTCGCGCTCGCCGCCACGGAGCTGGTGGCGCAGGCAGAGCGGGGGCAGTCGCAGCTCTCCGAGCGCGCGCCGCCGGCACAACCTGCCCAGGTCGAGGCTGTGCCTAAGCGTCCTGTCGCCCAGCGGCGTCCTGAATTGTTCCTCGGCGCGGGTCTGAGCCTGATGGGGAGGCCCGCCACGCTGCTTTGGGGCGCCCAGCTGGACGCGCTCCTGCCCATCGCAGGTTCGCTCTCGCTGGGTCTGGGGCTGCGCCTGGAACGCGGCAGCACCAGGACTCAGCTGGCGGATATCGCCTGGACGCTGCCTTCAGGCGCGCTCACGCTCGTCGCCGAGCGGCGCTTTCGTTCGCTCCGTTTGGCAGCGGGTGCGGGCGCGCGAGCGGGGCGGCTCAGGCTCAGCGCCAGCGCGGCAGCGCCGAACACGGGTCAGGAGCTTTCAGGCACGCTGCTATCACTCGTCGTGCCAGGCCGGGCTTCGCTTGCGCTGTCGCGGCACGTGTCGCTCGGACTAGCGTTTGAAGGGGGCTATTTGCTTGGCCCAGTCCGAGGAACCATCGACCACGGGGCCACGCTGCTGGAGGCCGCCGGCGCATGGGCAGCCGCCGGGTTCGGGATAGGGGCGAGCTTCTGACCCTTTCAGGCGCTAGCGACCTCGACAGCGAGCGACGACAGCGCCAGCATGCGACCATGCACGACGCGCTCGCCGCCCCTGCGCCAAGCCTGCACGAAGGCGGCGGGGAACGTGACTTCACGTGGTCAGCCGAGCCTGAACCCCACGCCGCACGGCGCCGCGAAATGCTCCGGAAGTATCCGCAAATCAAGGAGCTCTACGGCCCCTGCCCCCGCACCAAATACGTGTGTAGCGCGCTCGTCGCGGCGCAGCTGGCCTGCGCCTACCTGCTCCGGGAAGCTCCATGGTGGCTCGTGGTGCTCACGGCTTACGCGCTCGGCGGCGTCATCAACCAGGCGCTTCTCTTGGCTATCCACGAGCTCAGCCACAACCTGGCCTTTCGGAGGCCTTGGCAGAACAGGCTGTTCGGTCTGTTCGTCAACCTGCCCATCGGCGTACCGGTCACGGAGACCTTTCGCTACTACCACCTGCTGCACCACCTGCATCAGGGCGACGAAAAGCTCGACACCGATCTGCCCACGCAGGCTGAGGCGCGCTTTCTGCGAAGCAGCTGGCGAAAAGCCGCGTGGCTATCGGTGCAGGGCTTCGCGTATGCACTGCGCCCGCTCGTCGTGCACCCGAAGAAACCGAGCGCGGCCGAGCTCGGCAACCTGCTACTGCAGCTGGCGTTCAACGCCGCCGTCTTCTACTGGTGGGGCGCCAAGGCCCTGGCCTACCTGCCGCTAAGCTCGCTCATCGTCATGGGGCTGCACCCCATCGCAGGACACTACATCTCCGAGCACTACGTGTTCCGCGCAGGCCAGGAAACGTACTCGTACTACGGCCCGCTCAATCGCTTCACGTTCAACGTCGGCCATCACAATGAGCACCACGATTTTCCGTACATTCCCGGCTCACGCCTGGCCAAGCTCCGTCGCATCGCTCCGGAATTCTATGCCGGGCTCATGCACCACACTTCCTGGACCGCCACGCTTTGGCAGTACGTCACACAGCCCAACCTGAGCGGCTACAGTCGCATCAAGCGCCGAGGCGGCTCCGCTGCCGCTCAGGAGCCCTAAGCGGAGCTACGCGGCTCAGCCACCACGCCTGGTGCAATTGTTGTGGTTGCCGCAGCTCGTGGTGCAGGTGCCGTCCGTGGGGCACTCGAAATCGCAGTCACCACCGGCGCAGAGAAAATTACAGTTAGCGTCGTCATCGCAGCGAAACGTGCACTTGCCGCCGTCACAGCTGAAGTTGCAGGTCGAATCAGCGCTGCACGTGACGTCGCAACCGCCGCCGGCGCAGCTTGAGTTGCAGTTGGCCTGACCCGCACATTGGCTGATGCAGTTCCCGCTCGGGCAATCGCTCTTACAGTTGGCCGTGCCGCCACACTGCTGGGTGCACTTCAAGCCATTGCAGGTCTGCGTGCAGGTGGTTGAGCCGTCGCAGACGCTCGTGCAGGTGGCGGCAGTGCAAGTCTGGTCACAAACGGCTGACTCGTGGCAGGCGAGGCCGCACGTGGCCCCCTTGCAGGTGGCGTCGCAATCGGCCGAGTCCTGACACGCATTGGTGCAGTTCCCGTTGTTGTTGGCTTCGCCGCAGGAAAGCACGCAGCTTTGCTGCTCGACACAGTCGCCGTTGCCGTCAATCGGCTTGGGCGCGCTGCCTCCGAAGCCTCCGAAGCCTCCGAGACCGCCCGAAGCGGCGCCGCCGGAGCCACCCAGCGAAGGGTAGCCCCCGCCAGCAGGTGTTCCGCCCAGCGCGCCGTTACCGCCGCCGCCCGAGCCTGCCTCCGGAGCTCCGCCCGCGTCGGGGCCCGAGCCGCCACCGGACGCGTTGCCGCCCGCTGCCTTGCCCGCGCCGGAGTTGCTCGACCCTCCGTTACCGGTCTTCCCGGTCCCACCGACGCCGACAGCGCTCCCACCCGAGCCAACGGAGGCCCCACCTCCCGTTGAGCCGGCTCCGCTACCCACGGTGTCGCTGAAGAGAGCGCTATCGCTACTGCAACCGATGAAGGCCGCGATGGGCAACGCGCAGGCGAACGGGACCAGGACAAAGCTTGCTCGACGCATAAGATTAAGCCTCCACTCTCTCTATGGTGGTCACACATCGAGGCCGACACCAGGCCAGTTTTGTTGGAGTTTATTGGCGACGCCGTGGGTGCAGGTCTTACTCGCCGAATCACCGGGCGGCGAACTCGCGTTTCCGACCCGGAAGGCTTGACGCGAGCCGCCCGCTTCGGTGTATGCGTTTGTGTGCGTTTCGATAGGCGTCGGGCATGGCTCGTGGCGTGTGCCATTGCGCTGGCCGTCATTGGCCCAAGCCTACGCGCGGCGGCCCAGCCAGCGGCCGCGACCGAAGCCGCGGCGACGCCCGTGGTGGTGGTCGTGTTCGACGACGCCAGCGCGAGCCATAGCCCGGGGGGGCTTGCGGACCAGCTCGGCGAACTCCCGGTGACAGTCGTGGCGGCCCCCTCATTGCCGAGCGGCTCGAAGCTAGCCGACTGGGTGGGCCACGCCAGATCGCTTGCGAGTGAGCACGCTGCGCTGTGCACGCTTTGGTTCCAGGCGCAGCCCGCTTCGGGGCAAGTCGCCGTGTACCTCTACGATGCCAAGTCGAAACGCGTCTTCACGCGTTCGCTCTTGCAGCCGAATTCGGCGGCCGCGGCCGAGGAGCTGGCCGTCGCCGTGCGGGCAACGCTCGCGGCCATGGCAGCCGGCGAGGAGCTGCCCGCGATGGGCGTGGTGCCGGAGCGCGCCGCGGCGCCCGCGGCTTCGGC
>JANNWK010001036.1:0-6801 GCA_031408355.1 Myxococcales bacterium | reverse complement strand
TGCGGAGGCCGCGCAGAAAGGCCTCGTCTTCGCCGTCAACTCCAGCGCTCTAGTGCTGGCCCGCTACGGCGTTACGCCGCAGCTCGTGGCCTGCATGGAGTCCATCGATCTTTCGCACCTGCTCGAAAAGGTGCCCTATCTGGATGAAGTCGTGCGCGCCTTCAGCGTCACGGCGCACCCCAAGACTCTACGCACGGGCAAGGGGCCGCTATTGCCCCTGTACGAAGGCCTGCCGCAGATCACCGGACCGCTGAGCGAGCTGCTGGGCGGCCACGGACTGGCCGTTTGCGGGAGCGTTTCGACCCTGGCCGTCTCGCTCGCGCAGCGCATGGGCTGCTCCCCCATCGTGCTGGTGGGGCAAGATCTGGCCTACACGGGCGGGGAGGCCTACGCCAAGGGCAGCCCCTACGAGGGCTCGCGCGTGAACGTCTCGCGAGACGGCAAGACGCTGGAGCACGTGCGCTCGGCGGCATTGAACCAAGCCAACGGCAAGCTCAGCCCACGGGAGCCACTGCGTGCGGTAACGGCCTGGGGTGGTCAAGGCAACGTGCTCTCCACGATCGGTTTCTCCGCGGTCAGAAGCTGGCTCGAGCTTGCCGCCGACGTGCTGAGCAAGGAACAGCCGGAGCAGCGCTTGGTCAATGCCTCGGAAGGGGGCTCGCGCATCGCCGGCTTCGAAGAGCGCACCCTGGCCGACGTGCTGGCGGGGCTCCCTGAGCGTTTGACCACGCCCCAGCAGCTCATGCAAACGGCCACCGCCAACTCACCGCCACCAAGCCGGGCGGCGCTCTTGGCCTGGCTTGTGCGACAACGCGCCGGAGCGGCGGCGGCACGCCGCGCGGCGCGACGGGTGAACAAGCTGGCAGGTCTCGCCCTCAATGCCTTGCACCAGAACGACGCGCGCGCTGTCACCCGCACCTTTGCCAAGTTGGCGCTAGCTGAGCAGGCCCTCAGCCGCGCGGTTGCCGCCGCGCCCTTCGTCGATGCATTTTCGTGGGCCGCGGTCGACGGCGTGATGCGCACAAGCGACGCCGGGCACGCGGATAACCGCGAGAGCGCCCGGCAGGCCGTCACCGCAGAACGCTCCATCGCCAGCGTCATCGAGAGCTGCACCCGCGAGCTCGAAGCCAAGCTGGACCTCACACGCCAAAGGCTCCTCACCGCCCCACCCGACCCTGACCACGGAGACCCCTGAAATATGCCCCTCGTTATCCCCACCAACACCTCCTCCCTAGAAACGCAGAAGAACCTCAACCGCAGCCAGATGGCGCTCGGCAAGAGCTTCGCCCGGCTCTCGAGCGGCTTCCGCGTCAACAGCGCGGCGGACGACGCCGCCGGCTTGGCCGTCAGCGAGTCCATGAAGTCGCAGATCCGCTCCTACGCGGTGGCGGAACGCAACGCGGGCGACGCCATCTCGATGACCCAAACCGCCGAAGGCGCGCTGGGCGAAGTCCACGACATCATGGGCCGGCTGCGCGAGCTGGCCATGCAGTCTTCCAACGGCAGCCTGACCAACACCGACCGCGGCTACCTGAACACCGAGTTTTCTGCGCTGAAGGCGGAGGTGACTCGCATCCAAGGCTCCGCCAAGTTCAACGGCGTTTCCCTGCTCAACGCGACGGCGGCCAGCGTGAAGTTCCAGGTCGGCCTAAACAACGCTACCGTGGACCAAATCAGCGTCACCTTCGGGGGCGTCGCGCTGACTACCCTGCTAGCCGCCACCACGAGCGTGAGCACCGCCACCGCCGCTCTCATCTCGCTCGGTCGCATCGACACGTCGATCGGCAGCATCTCGGGCTACCGCGCCAAATACGGCGCAGCGATGAACCGGCTCGACGTCACGGTCTCGACCATCCAAACCATGCGCGTCAACCTCGCGGCCGCCAACTCGCGCATCCGTGACGTGGACGTCGCCGAGGAGACCAGCCAACTGGCGCGAAATCAGGTCTTGGCCCAGGCCGGCGTGTCCGTCCTATCGCAGGCCAACCAGCTGCCGCAACTCGCGATGGCCTTGCTCCAGGGCTAGCCTCCGACTGATCCGGACCATGCGAGCGTGTCTCGAATTGCGACAGGCGCGCCAGGCTGGGGGTGCGACAGGCACTCACCTACTTGGTCTTGGGCCCAGCGCTTTTCGCTCAAGGGCCGGCGAGCAGCTCCGTTCACGGGGAGCGACGGGCAATGACGCCCCGACGCAGCGCCAAAAACAGGGCGTTGCGACCTCCATGAAGGAGATCTCCGATGCCCCTAGTAATTCAAACCAATACAGCAGCTCTCTCGGCCCAGAAAAACCTGGGCATGAACCAGAAACAACTCGCTGGCAGCTTCCAGAAGCTATCCAGCGGCTTCCGCGTCAACAGCGCGGCGGACGACGCTGCCGGCCTGGCCGTCAGCGAATCAATGAAGTCGCAGATCCGCTCCTTCACGGTGGCGGAACGCAACGCGGGCGACGCCATCTCGATGGCGCAGACCGCGGAAGGTGCCCTCGGCGACGTACACGATGTCATGGGTCGCCTGCGCGAGTTGGCGATGCAGTCCTCCAACGGCAGCTTGACCAACACGGACCGCGGCTACCTGAACACGGAGTTTACCGCCCTCAAGTCGGAAATCACCCGCATCCAGGGTTCTGCCAAGTTCAATGGCGTCTCTCTGCTCAACGCAACCGCCGCGAGCGTGAAATTCCAGGTTGGTCTGAACAACGCTGCGGTGGACCAGATCAGCGTCACCTTTGGTGGCGTTGCGCTGACGACCCTGCTCGCGGCTACTACCGCCGTCTCCACGGCGACGGCGGCGTTGATCTCGCTCGCGCGAATCGACTCGGCCATTGGCAGCGTCTCGGGCTACCGAGCCAAGTACGGCGCGGCGATGAACCGCATGGATGTTGCCACCTCGAACATCCAAACCATGCGGCTCAACACGGCGGCTGCGAACTCACGCATCCGCGACGTGGATGTGGCCACGGAGACGTCCAACTTGGCGCGCAACCAGGTCCTCAGCCAGGCCGGCGTGTCCATCTTGGCACAGTCCAACCAGCTGCCGAACTTGGCCTTCGGCCTCCTCGGCTAAGTCGCAGGCTCGCAGAGCACGGTCCCCTCACGGGGAAGCAGCAAGGGGCGGCGCGAACGGATCTATCCGAGCGCGCCGCCCGCTGTGTTTTTGGCGACCTAACCTGGAGGCATGACTGATGGCTGGCACGATTTCGTTCGGCGGAATTGGTTCGGGCATGGACACCGAGGGCATTGTCACGGCCCTGGTGGGCGTGGAGCGCTACGGGCAAAATGCCCTAAAGACCCGCGTCAATGCCACCGAGTCGTCGCTCTCCAACCTCTCCAGCATCTCCTCCTTGCTGGCAAAGTTGAAGACGGCGTCGGACGCCCTCGACACCACGGCCGAGGTCGGTAGCTACAAGGCCAGCTCCTCCTCGACGGCCATCGTGGCCAGCGCCAGTGGCCTGGCCACGCCGGGCAGCTACTCCATCACCGTGGACAAGCTGGCCAAGGAGCAACGCACCTACTCGAACACCTTCGCGTCGTCCACGGACCCGCTCGCGCAAGCCGGCACGCTCACGTTGGCCGTTGGCGCCGGGACTCCCACCGACATATCCATCCTCGCCGGCGACAAGCTCGACGACGTGCTCGGCAAGATCAACTCCTCCGGGCTACGGGTCACGGCCTCCGCCTTCTTCGACGGCACCAGCTACCGCATTCAGCTGCGCGGCCTCGACACCGGCGTGAGCAACGCGCTCAGCATCACAGAAACAGGCACCACGTTTGGCTTCGGGGTGCCGGCCAACACCACGCAGGCAGCTCAGGACGCGCAAATCAAGCTGGACGGCTTCACCGTCACCAGCAAAACCAATCAGATCACCGGCGCCATCCGCGGCGTCACCTTGGCCCTCACGGCCGAGACAACCTCGGCCGCCACGGTCGCCGTCGAGAGCGATTCGCCAGCGCTGCAAACGAAGCTGAAGAGCCTCGTTGACAGCTACAACGCCGTGGTGAACAAGGTAAAGGAAACCGCGGGCGGCGGCGGCGTCAAGGCTAGGGACGCGCTTTTGGCCGGTGACTCCACCTTGCGCTCGCTCACCGGTCGCGTGTCCCAGGCGCTGCAAACGGTGGTCACCGGCTCAAGCCAATACACCACCTTGGGCTCAATCGGTTTAGCGCTCGACCGCAGCGGCAAGCTTTCGCTCGATTCCACGAAGTTTGACAAGGCGCTCGCCGCGGACGCAGCAGGTGTCGCGAAGATCCTGGCAGGCACCGACACCGCGGGCGGCGTCATGGACGCCGTTTCCTCGACCGTCGACAGCTTCACACGCGTCGACACCGGGCTCTTGGTCGGGCGCACCGATACGTTCAACAAGCGCGTCACGGCCCTCGAAGCCCGTATCGACCGCGAGGAAACCCGGATTAACCGCTACGCCGAACAGCTACGCAAGCAGTTCACGCAGATGGACCAGCTCGTTTCCACGTGGAACGCCCAAGGAAACTACCTCAGTCGGCTCGGTTAGCCGGTCACCAGAAGCTCCCAGGAGTCTTAGTCGCCATGCTCGAATCAGCCGCCCAGCGCTACAAGCAAGTTCGCATGACCACGGCGTCGCCCGGGGAGCTCTTGCTGGCCCTCTACGATGGCGTCTTCCGCTTCCTGAACGGCGCCAAAATCTGCATCGAACGCAAGGAGATGGCCCGCAGCCGGGAGCTACTTTCGAAGGCCTACGCCATTTTATCGGAGCTCTACATCGCCCTCGATCACTCGCTGGCGCCGGAGCTGTGCGCCAACCTGGAGGGCCTGTACGGCTTCAGCATGGACCGCGTCATGCTCGCCAGTCGCCGGGGGCTCACCGAGCCTATCGACGAGGTGGTTCGGGTTCTCACGCCCCTGCGCGAGGCTTGGCGCGTCGCTGTACCTCAGGCAGCCCTGGAGCAGCACGAGCTCAACAAAGCCGCAGAATCAGGCGAATAGGTGACCACCGAGCGCGTTCCCGCCCCCCGCTTCGCCGCCAGCACCTCGCTGCCGCCCGTCTATACGGGTGACGCGCGCACGGGTCAGCTGACCGCGGAGTTCAGCTCGGGCGCGCGCCTGCCCGTGGCCTCGTGCCGCGCTCGCGCCTACCCAGGGCTGGCCAGCACGGCGCCTTGCACGCTACCGTTTTACGCTTCCCTAGCTGACCTCAAGCTCGCGGGGCCAGTGCTCGACGCAGGTTGCGGGGCGGGTCAAGGGGCTCGAACGCTGCGCGAAGCCGGCCGTGACGTCGTGGCCGTCGAGAGCGATCCCGAGGCCAGTCAGTTCGCTCGCGAATACGCCACAGGCGTGCGACTCGTGACCGCTGACCTGTGCGCTGAGGCGCCGGTTCGCGACATGGCCGCGGCCGTGGTGGCAGATGTCTTGGGGCACACGGCGGACCCGGAGGCCTTCCTTCGCAACGTCTGGGAATGTTTGAGCCCGGCCGGCAGCCTGCTTGTCGCAGAGCCTGCGGCGCACCTCGCGCAGCGCTTGCTGGCGCCGGCCAGGCGCGCCTTCACGCAGCAGGAGCTCGCCGCCATGCTGGCGCGCACAGGCTTCACCGTCGACGGCTGGCTGTGCACGAGCGGCACGTTCGTGGCCTGCGTGGCCCGGCGCATCGAGGAAGCGGCGCTCGTAGCGCTCAGCCGCGCCCACGAGCTGGCAGGAGCGAGCCAGTTCCGCGAAGCCAGGCTGCTGCTGGAAGCGCAAAAGACCGAACGCAGCCCCATCGCGCTTGAGCTCATGTTGGCGCAGGCAGAGCTGGCCATGGCGGAAGGCGCGGGCGACATTGCCGCGCGCGCCTTCTTCCAAGCGCGCGAGTTGGCTCCATCGGACGCCCGAGCCCTCACGGGCTTGGCGCGCATCGCACTCAGCGTGGGCGCCAGCGAGGACGCGCTCAGGCTCGCCGTCGAGGCCGTCCGCGCTCAGCCCACCTCCGCGCTGGCCGCAGCGACCCTGGCGATGGTCGGCGAAAAGCTTGAGGACCCCGCCGCCTTCAACGCCTGGCGCGTTGCCGTAAATCTGGCTCCGGATGACGTCGGCATCGTCACCGGCTTCGGGCGCTCCGCGGCCGCGCGAGGTGAGTACCACTACGCGATTTGCGCCTTCGACCGCGCCCGGGCCTACGGCGATGACTTTGGACCCGCGTTCCACGTCACACTCGGTTGGCTACTCCTGGCCGATGGTCGCAGGCACGACGCCGCCCTCGAGGCCCGGCATGCGCAGGCCCTGGCACCGAACGACGTTGCGGCCCGTGAACTGTTCGAAGCAGCCGCCGTGCGTGAGGCCGAGTAGAGCGGCCTTACGCTGGTCTAGCTAGATCGCGGCAAAAAACTCGAAAGTGCCTGAAATCAGGCCCGCAAGCGGGCGCTCGGGGAGGCAAGATGGGCCGCGATTCCCCGCGGAGCGCGGTTGAGATCGTGCTGCCGCTCCGCGGCTCGGCTTGCAGAAGGCTGCCGTGGCGTCGATCGGTGCCCGTGTTCGCCGCTCGGCCGAGGGTCAACCCGAGGGCCCCCGCGCCGCCGGGCCAAGGACTCCGAGCAGGTCCTTCTTGCTCACGAGAACGTGCATGGGGGGGGGCACGTGTAACCGGGCCTTCGCCGACGCGCTCATGCTCAGCGCCGAGCAACGGAGGGGAACGAGCCGGGCGCTGCCCGAAAGCTACTGGCCTCAGTGAGGCATCAGCTTGCTTTCGGCACCAGCAAGAGCAGGCACCTCCGCATGAGCTGCTCGACATCGAGATCGACATCGAGACCGAGACCGTGACCGGGCTGACTTCCGAGCGCTTGGCCGACTGCGGCC
>JANNWK010001035.1:0-9647 GCA_031408355.1 Myxococcales bacterium | reverse complement strand
AACTCGAACGGCTGGTGGCAGACCCCGAAGTACGAGACGCCTGGGCCGTCGACATCGCCAAACTCGCCCGGCGCGGGATTGGTCGCAAGCCGTTCTCGATGACCGGAGGCATGGTCGCGATTTCCGACATGCCGCGAGTGGGCAGCTCCGCGCTCATCGTGCCGCTAGAGATTTCGGGAGAGCCGGCGCTCGGACTGATAGCCACCGGGACAGCAGAGGTCGTGCTGGACGCCAGTCGCGGCGGCGAGCCGACCTGGGTTTCGCTGCGATTCGGCGATAAGATCGAGGTGCGCGATGTGCCAGCGTTATCGAAGGATCTGTCGGCCATTTCGCGCCAGGTGAATGCGCCGATCCGTGTACTTCTGGGCGTGAACCTGCTGCGCCACCTGCACCCAACCTTTGATTTCATGGGTGGGCAGTTCGTGGTCCGGAATTTCGACGCGCCGCCGCCGCCGGAGGCGACCGCCGTGAAGCTCAACTACATTCGTGGCGGCGGCATGCTCCTGCGCGGAGCCATCGGTTCGAGCGCAGCAACCAGTCCGGCCTCGCTACTCGTCGACACGTCGATACCGTTCCCAGTGGCGCTCGACGATGGCGGTTGGAAGAAGGCGGGCGTGCCACTGTCGAGCTTGCGCAGCGTGCCGAATCAAGGTGAACTCAAACAGGGCCTGCTCCCGCTGCTGCGACTGGGCGCCTTCGACGTGCCGGGCGTCCCCGCCCTCTCGGGCAACGCCCCCGTCAAGGAGCGGGAGGAGGGCCTAGGCATCGAACTGGACGGCCTGGTCGGCTCGGGCCTTTTCGCCAGCTTCCGGGTCACGCTGGCGGATGGCGGCCGCACGATGTGGCTGGAAGACCTGCCACGAGAGGCTCTTAACCAGAAGCCTATCGACTGGGGCACCGTTGAGGAGCCGGACCCGAGCATGTACGAAGAAATGGACCGCGAAGAGGCTGCAGCCGGCAAAGGCAAGGCGGGCGGGTCGCCCGCGGCCAAGCAGCCGGCTCCCGGCGCTCCAGCCAAGCCGGGCGGGTCGCCCAAACCACCTGCTGGGGTGAGGCCGTGAGTGAAACCCAGCTGGCCATTTACGCCGGCAGTTTCGACCCGCCGACGTTCGGCCATCTGGACCTCGTTGAGCGCGCCTCCAAGCTCTTCCCCCACGTGATCGTGGCCATCGGGATCAACCACACCAAGGCCGCGCTATTCAGCGTCGAGGAGCGGTTGCGACTGCTCAGGCACATCTGCACGCCGTACGCGAATGTCACGGTGGCGTCGTTCGAAGGACTCTTGGTCGACTACGGCAAGCGCGTGGGCGCGCGCGTGGTGGTGCGCGGGCTGCGCGCCGGGACAGACTTCGAGTACGAGCTGCAAATAGCCCACGCCAACGCCGATTTGCGGCCTGAAATCGACACGGTATTTCTACCGACCCGCACCAACTACGGTTTCATCAGCGCCTCGCTGGTGCGCGAGATCGCCAGCCACGGCGGCGACGTAGGTCGTTATGCGCCCGACGTCGTCGGCGAAGCGCTCAAAGCGAAGTTCACTCGCTAGGCCACAGACTGGAGGCACGTCCGCGTGGACGAGCCCGCACGGCGGAGGGCTCAGGTTCGCGGATCGATGTAGTCGACATCGACGCCTCGAGGCGTCCGGAAGCGCGTCACGCCGTTGGCTTCGTCCCGACCCAGCACGTAGTCGGGGCCTACCGGCACTTTTCCGAAACCACCCGGCGTATCCACGATCAGCTTCGGCAGCGCGATCCCGCTCAGCCGCCCCTGCAGCTGCTCCATCAGCGAAATGCCCGTCGCAAGCGGGGTGCGGAGGTGGGAGGTGCCTCTGACCGGGTCCATCTGGAGCAGGTAGTAGGGCCTCACCCGCTCGCGCACGAGCCCGCGGAACAGCTGCTTCAGCACCTCCGCGTCGTCATTCACTCCGCGCAGCAAGACCGTCTGATTCATGAGCGGGAAACCGGCGTCGGCCAGGCGGCGGCAGGCCGCCCGCGAGCTCTCCGTGAGCTCCTTCGGGTGGTTGAAGTGCGTCATCACCCAGATCGGGTGAAAGGGGCGAAGCGCCTCAAGCAACTCCGCGGTGACCCGTGACGGCAACACCACCGGCACACGGGTGGCTAACCGAAGCGTTTCGATGCTGGGGATCTCGCGTAGGCGAGCGAGCAAGCCGCTCAGGCGGGGCGTGGCCATCGCCAGGGGATCACCACCGCTCACAATGACGTCGCGGATTTCTGGGTGGGTTCGCAGGTATTCGAAGGCGGGAGCCAGTCGCTCCAGCGAGCGCGGGCCACCACCGTTTCCCACCAGTCGACTGCGCGTACAAAATCGACAATAGACCGCGCAGCGGTCAGTCGCCAGCAAGAGCGCGCGGTCCGGGTAGCGCGAAATCAGCTCGGGAGCGACCTCATGCGCCTCTTCGCCGAGCGGATCGCGCAGATCCCCGCGGCCCGTCACGGCCTCGTCGGCCGTCGGCATGATCTGGCGACGGATCGGGCAGGCGGGATCGGTGCGGTCGGCGAGCCCCGCGTAGTAGGGCGTCACGGAAATCGGAAATCCTTCGGCTTCTGCTCGGCGCGCACCAATCCGCTCCGCCTCGGTCAGCGAAAAGTAGCCCTCCAGATCTGCCAGCGAGCGCAGCGCGCCGCGCAGCTCCGCCTGCCAGTCGGGTTCGGCCGTTCTCAGCTGGACGAGCCCCGTCACCGGGGCGTAGCCCCGCTGGGCAAAGCGGGCGCCGTCTGCGAACCTGAGGGGCTCGCGTGGCGCGCTGACGCTTGGGGCAACGGGATCTTCGCCAGCTGCTCTTCGTCGATGATCACAGGATACTTCTGCTTCAGCTCGAGCTCGAGCTCGGCCTCGCGAGCGCGGATGCGCTCCTGCACCAGCGCGACGCGAATCGAGCGCTCGGCCTCGACGAAGCTGCGGTCGCGAGCGTCGGTCTTGCCCGTCAGGCGTACGACATGGAAGACGCCCGAGGTCGCGACGACCCTGGGCAGCATGCCGCCCACCTTTTCGATCTCGAACGCAGCGGCGCGGAGCGGCTCCGCAACGCGCGGATTGTCGCCCCGCGGGTGTCCGGGAGGGCCCACGATCCCAAGATCCCCGGCCAGCTCTTCCGGCACAGAAATGCCCGGTTTTTCGCGGGTATCGGTGGAGTGCTCCTGCACCAGCTTCCCCCACTCAACAGGCGACGCAGCCCGCGCCTTCTCGAGCACGGCCAGCGCTTTGGCTTCGCTCCTGAGCGCGATGTGCGCCACGCGGCGGCGTTCCGGCTCGCGAAAGTCGTCCCGATGCTGGTCGTAGTAGCGACGCACGTCGCCTTCCGAGATGTCGCCGGGAGCCGTGACGCTGCTTCTCACCTGGGTGAGCAGTTCGTCCCGAAGCATCTGCCGGACGCGCTCTTGAGTTTCGGGCTGCTGATCGAGCCCGCGCCGCCGTGCCTCTTGGGCCAGTAGCTCAAGATCAATGAGCTCGTCGAGGAGCTGCTTTCTGCGATCGGGCGATTGGTAGCGAAGTCGCTCGAAAGGGTCCATCCGTTCGAGCGTCGCGGCGAAGTCGCCGAGCGTGATGGCGCGGTCCCCCACCTTTGCCAGGACGCGCTGGGCCAGCTCCGGTGTGATGCCCGACGGCCGCGCGCTGGCGGAGGCCAGAGGAGCCGGCTTTTCGCCTGCCGGCTTGCGTTCGCAGCCGACGACGCCGGCAACCAGCAGCAGCGCGCAGCAGCGAACCCGAACCAAGACGGCCATGACCGCCGGAATTACTACGCCCACCCGGGCCGCGCCAGCCGCTCCTCGGCCGCACGGCGTGATGGCTGAATTGCGGAACAATCGGTGCCTTTGGCACTCACGACCGCTCACCGCCCACGGCGCAGCCGCTGACGGTCAGCGTCCTACCCCGCGGCCTCGTGGGGCCCGGCTGGATGCGCTGCCATTGCCATGCTGCGCTGGCGAGCAGGCGGGTCTGGCTGGCCGGGAGCAGATCCTATAGCGACTCGCCTAGGCCTTGACCAAGCTGATATCGCCGCCCTGAAGCTCGGCCTCCGCGCTGCCCACGTGCTGGGTCTCGACGCCCATGCCTTGGGCGATCGCGGTGAGCAGCACGTTGTGCGGCGTGCCGTTCGGGTAGCGGACGAGCTGGCCTTGTTTGAAGAAGCCGCCGAGCGAGCCCAAAATCACGTGGGGCTTGTCGCTGTGGTCGTGGCCGCCACCCTCGCCGAGCTCGTTGAACCAGCAAACAGCCGTGTTGTCGAAGAGCGGCTTGCCCGTGATGTCCTTCTCGGTCTTGAGGTCGTCGACATAGGAGGCCACCCGCTGCGCGTACCAGTTGTCGATGCCCGTCAGGGTTGCGCTCTGCGCAGCAGCGTCATGCGAAGCCGCGTGGTGCGGGACCGTGTAATTGCCGGGCATGGGGCCGCCCACGAGCCAGGGCATGTAGGTATCGGCGCGTGAAGGCGCCGTGATGACGCTGACCACGCGCGTGAGGTCGCAGGCCAGCGCGCGGATCGTCATCTTTTGCCAAACGTCGTGGCGCTCCAAGATGCTATCCGACATGTGAGCCTCGACGTTCTGCTCCATGCCTCCCGCGTTGCGCTCCACGAGCGTGCCTGCCGCAAGGCTGGATCGAACGGGTGGCGTGCAAGCGGCGCCGGTGACGCCGTCCATGCGCGCGATGGTCATTTCAAGGGCCCGAACGCTGGTAAGATGCTCCTCCAGCCGTGCTCGGTCCTTGGCGCTCACCCGCGACTGTAGGCCGACCAGCTCGACGTCGAGCTCGTCCAGCACGCTGGCGCGGCGCGCCCGGATCCGCTGAAGCACGGCCGGGTCGGTATTGGTCGCAGAGAGCCCGCCAAAGATGCGATCGAACGCGTCCGCCGGGCTGGCCTCGGGCGTGATGGGCTTGCCCGGCGCCTCGTACGACAACCGTGTGTACAGGCTGCCGGGAGCGTTCTTGACCGCGAAATTGAGGGAACCGTGGACGATCGGAACCTTGGCCGCGATATGGCTTTGAGCGATCAATTGGTCAACGGTGGGGCCACCGCCCCAGCCCGTCCCTTGGCAGCCGGGATTGCCCGCGCAGGCGCCGTGCTGGAACAGGTCGCCCGGGAGCGCCTTGGCTCCGCTCAGCGTGGTCGCAAACCCCAGCGCGTGCGGATCGCCGTTGCTGATGATGGCGGCATGACTGTCGAGCCCGGCCACGAAAAGCATGTCGGCCTTGTGGCGCTCGAGGCCGGAAAGGATCGGACCGAGCTGGTAGCCCGTGCCCTCCCCGGTGGGGCGGCTCTCCCGGGGAGAACCGTTGACCGTGACAATGAAGATGATGCGCTTGACCGTCTCGAAAGCGGCGTGCGCCTTCTGTGGAGTCAGCGCCTCCAGCACCGGCAGCGCTAGGGCGGTGCCGCCCGCTGCGACCAAGAACTTGCGCCGTGAAAACTCTACGATCACTTTGGCCTCGCGTGGCTGTTGGGGATGGTGGGCTTGATCATGATTTTCTCTTGCAGTTCTGGGCTGCTACTGGGCGAAATCCACCCGGTAACGGAAGCCGTCACTGGTGGCGATCCCGACCAGGAGGTCGTGAAGGTTCTGCTTGGAGCCGCTGAAGCGTGTCTCAAGCGCGCCCAAGGTACAGACGTCGGCGTCCTCTTCGGCGTGGCCCATGGAGTAGCGGAACCAGTTGGAGACCATGCACTGCTGGGCCTCAGGCGAAGCCGCCAACTTCTGCGCGAGCTCGGCCGCGCCGTTCACCAGCGCCGCTCCCGGCGGATCGGACAATGAGGAGACGCCCGTCAGCTCGCCATTGGCATCCACGGGCTTGCCACCGTCCGAATCGCGCCAGCGCCCGAGCTCGTCGTAGTTCTCAAGCGGAACGCCGAGCGGGTCGAGCAGGAAGTGACAACCTTTGCAGGTAGGGTCGGTTCGATGTTGCTCGAAACGCTCGCGGGTCGTGGAACCGGGCATCACCGGCGGGATCACGATCTTGAGTCCGGGCGGCGGTGGGAGCGGCTCGGTGCAGAGCAGGTGCTTCCGTATCAGCTCGCCGCGCTTAACCGGCGCGCTTTGATCCTGATGGGCCTGCGCGGCCAGGATGGAGGGCGAGGTGAGCAGGCCGAAGCGATGGGGCACGTTTTCAACACGAGCGAAGTCCGTGCCACCAGGATGCTGAATGCCATAGAACTCGGCGAGCGCGGGCGACACGAAGGAGTGCGTGGCCGTGAACATGTCGAGCATGCTGCCCTTGCTGGCAAAGATGCTCTTCACGAACAGCTCCGTTTCGCGAACCATGTCGCGCTGCAGGTCCACACTCCAGACGGGCGTCGTCACCGCCGTCTTCGGCGCGCCCAGGACCTTGTCGTAGCCGATCCATTGCGAATGGAAGGAGCTGAGCGTGGCGTCGAACTTGCTGCTGGCGATCATCCGATCGGTCTGGGCGGCGACGCCCTCGACCGTGGCAAGCTGGTTGCCTGCGGCGGCGCCGAAGAGCTCGGCGTCCGGCATCGTCTGCCACAAGAAGTACGAGAGGCGAGTCGCTACGGAGTGGCCGGAGAGCTGCACGGCCTGGCCCGGGGACGAGCCCTCGCCATCAAGCTCGATGCGGTAAAGGAAGTTGGGCGACTGCAGCAGACGGCCCACCACCCACTCGAGCCCTTCCTCGAAGCTGCCGCCCGTCAGGCCAGCGTTGAATCGGCTCAGGTAGCTGGCGACCTCGGCGTCGGAAAGCGGCCGACGGAAGGCGCGCCCGCCGAAATCCACGATGAACTGCGTGGCGCAGTTTTGGGCGTCCGCAGCGCAGGGAAGGGTGAGACCGCCGCGCTTCCGGTACTCAGCCGCCATCGTTTCAGCAGCGGTGAAGTAAGCGCCGACGTGCAGCTCGGTGGTCTGGAAAGCGTCCGCGTTGTTCAGGAAGCCAAGCGACTCTTCTGGGGGCGGAAACTTGTCGGCAGGGTAGGTCACGTCGTCGATCAGATCCTTCACCGTGTTGTTGAACTCGGTGGCCGTCAGACGACGGAGCGGCGTACGGCCAGGCACCCGCTGAGCGGCGCAGACCTCGGGGGTGAGCACCGGTGGGATCACCGAACCAGCGCCGCCGACGCCGCTGCTACCGCCGCCCGCTGGGCCCCCGCCGGCCGGCGTCTCATCGCTGGCACCGCATCCAAGAGCGATCACTGACAGTGCCGTTGCGAGTCCGACTCGCGTGGTCTTGAGGGTCATGGGCCCGGGTTCCCTGAGTGGTTAGAGGCTGCCTGGAAGGAAGAAGCGGAGGGCGAGACGGAATCGCGCGGAGTCAATTCGGTGGGCGCGCCGAGGTGGTTCCTGGCGTGAACACCTGCTGCACGAGACACCATGAAGCTACAGGTTGACGCAACCTTGGTATTGGAGCCAATCCGCGGGCATATGGATAAAATCCGCGCCTGACTGCCTACACTGTGTGTGGTGGTTGCTTGGAGCGCGCAGAGGCTGCGACGCACTGGTGTGCCGCATGAAAAGATCCTGTGCGACTAGAGGCCAGGGCCAGCATCCACGCCGGCCTCGATGCGCGCCAAGTGGCGAATTGCGGCAGCAAACTAGCGGAAACGCGGCGTGGTTGCAGAAAGCGAGCCCCGGGGCTACGAGTGCCCCTTGTGGACAACCAACCTGCTCCGACGCTCCGTTACAAACGGGTAATCATCAAACTTTCGGGGGAGGTCCTGAGCGGCAAAGAGGGCGGGTTCGGCATCGACACGGCCACCCTCAAGGAGACAGCGGCCGAGCTCGCGGAGGTGCACGCCACGGGGGTGCAGCTCGGACTCGTGGTGGGCGGAGGCAACATCTTCCGTGGTCTGCGCGGCGCCAGCGAGGGCATGGATCGCGCCCAGAGCGACTACATGGGCATGCTGGCCACCGTCATCAACTCGCTGGCGCTTCAAGACGCCCTCGAGCGCTCGGGCGTGCCGACGCGCGTGATGACGGCCATCGAGATCAAGCAACTTGCCGAGCCGTACATCCGGAGGCGCGCCATCCGCCACATGGACCGTGGCCACGCGGTCATCTTCGGCGCCGGCACCGGCAACCCGTACTTCTCAACGGACACGGCCGCGGCCCTGCGAGCCATGGAAATGCGGGCTGATGCGTTGCTCAAGGCAACCAAGGTCGACGGCATCTACGACCGCGACCCGCGGCGCCACCCAGACGCAAAGATGCTCGAGCGCGTCAGCTACGACCGGTTCCTGGGCGACCACTTGGGCGTCATGGATTCCACGGCCGTCGCGCTTTGCCGCGAACACGGGCTGGCCATTCGCGTCTTCAAGATGGCCCGCGGCAACATCCGCCGAGTTTGCATGGGCGAACCCGGCGGGACGACCGTTTCCAGCTAGCTGCGTGAAAATGGCGGCTCCCGGCAGCCGGCAGCCCAACGATCTATGTTTAGGGCATGACTAGCAGCGAAGGCCAGCGAGCGCGCCGCTCCCTCTTCATTGGTGCTGGAGCTCTCGTGCTGGGCCTCGTGGTTGGCATCGGCGCCATGAGGAGCTGCTCGGTTGCGCCGCCGCCGCTGATCCCAGCGTTGACTTCGTCGGTCACGTTCGTGCGGCCCACCCCCGACCTGCTGGTGGCTGTTCGGGATCTGGCCAGGCTCGAGTCAGCGGCATTTCACATGGAGCGAGTGATCGACCTGACCGACCAGCAGTCGACGCTCTTCGGCCTTATCACGAGCGAGGACGCCATTCTGCTCGTGGCTGTCGCAGAGATCACGGCCGGCATCGACCTCGGGAAGCTGACGGCGGCGGACGTGGTCGCCGACGCGGTCGAGGGCAAGGCGTCAATCAGCTTGCCAGCGCCCGAATTGCTGCACGTCACGCTCGATAACCAGAAGACCTATGTCCACACCCGCAAGACTGGCGTGCTCGCGGCGCGCCGGGAAAACCTGGAAACCCGCGCTCGCCAGGAGGCGGAGCGGACGCTGGTGCAGGCGGCGCGCGAGCAGGGCCTCCTCACCCGCGCGGCTGACAATGCGCGCCGGACCGTGGAAGTCCTGGTTCGCTCGCTGGGCTATCGCAAGGTGGAAGTGACAGTCCGCAGCGGCAGCTAGCTGGCCTTTTGGCCGCCCGTGGCCGCTTCGGGCGGCCCCGACCACAAATCGAGCTAAGCTCCGCCGACCAAGATGTGGCAATCGCTCCCCGAGTTCGGCACTGGCGTGCTCTACGCTGTCCTGGTCGCCGCCGCCTACACGTTCGCTGTCTCGCTTGCGGCGGGGCGCGGCAGGCCCCGGCTGCTTACCGCCGCACGCTTCGGCGCGTACGCGACCTGCGGCCTCGTGCTGCTCGGTGTGCTGCTGCTGGCCTATGCGTTTCAGAGCCACGACTTTCGCATCAGGTACGTGTCGCGCTACAGCGACCGCAGCATGAGCTGGCCGTACCTGTTCACCTCGCTGTGGGGCGGTCAGGATGGCTCGCTGCTTTGGTGGTCACTCTTGCTTGCGGGTTACACGTCGGCGACCGTGATGTGGTTGAAGGGCCGGTACCGCGAGCTTCAGCCGTTCGTGATCGCAACCATGATGGTCATCATGAGCTTCTTTGCGATCCTCATGCTGTTCAGCGCCAACCCGTTTGAAACGAACATCGCCGGTGCGCTGCCAGACGGGGAGGGACTGAACCCCCTGCTCCAGAACTACTGGATGAT
>JANNWK010001034.1:0-4513 GCA_031408355.1 Myxococcales bacterium | reverse complement strand
CTGGTCCGGGTGCTGCCCGCGCGACGCCTCGACCAGAGCTACTTCCTCGACGAGCCGGGAGGGCTCTCGAAGGCCGTCGTCACGCCGGCTTTTCGCTGGCTGACTCGTGTGGACCTGGGAGGCACGCCTTTCTCGGCCGATGTTGGAGACGACGGTCGGCTGCTGGCCGTGGTGATCCGACTCTCTGGGACCGGGCATCGATTTCAGCTCAAGCTATTTGACGCTCAGCTCAAGCTGCGGGCCAGCTTGGCCCTGCCCGAGGACGCGGTCACAGGGCGCGACGACTGGGTGCGGGTCGTCACGGAGAATCAGACGGTGGTGGTTTCGCGTCAGGCGCCGCGGGTGGCGGTCGGGGGGCCGTCCCGGGTGCTGGTCTTTGATGCCCAGGGTCAGCAGCTTTTCTCCATTCCTTCCATGTAGTTGGTTGCTGACCCCGGGCTGCCTTCGAAAACTTGGCCGTTACGTCCCGTCCGGGCAGAAGTGGGGCTCGAATGACCTTCGGACCCAGCGAGCCTGAGCTACGCGTGTTGCGCAAGCTGGCCGAGGACCTCGCCCGACGCCTGGGCGAGCGGCTTTCGACGGCCCACCTGTTGGCCGCTGTGGTGGCCGAGCCGGGCGCGACTTCGGATCTGCTACGCGAACGGCGCCTGGTGCCCGATGACGTGCTGCGCGTCGCGCGGAATACGAGTGACGAGGTCGCCGAGCCGATCGCGTCGGCCCTCACTCGCGCCAAAGAGATCGCCGTGCGCATGGGGACCCGGGACGCCTGCTCGCCGCACCTCCTGCTGGCCTTGCTGGGCGAGCCACGCGCTGCGGCTAGAAGAAGCTTGGAGCAGCTCGGAGTGGACGTGAGTCGACTTCGAGCCCACACGATGCAGCTTGGACTCGGACTTGTGGGGCGGCGCAGGCAGGTCGGGCAGAAGCCGCCGTTGGCCGCGGTGCCGGCGCCTTCACGGATGACAGAACCGCCGCTGGGGCCGCGCAAGTCCACCGCGGTGAAGGTTCCGTTGTACCCGCCGCCCGCCAGGCCAGCCGTCGCGGCGCCAGCGCTCCCGGTGCCCGCGCCGTTCCCGGCACCCGCCTCTGGCGAGTCCCCAACCCCCTCGCTGGTCGACGTGCCCCGTGAGCCCCGCCGCCCAGATGGACGATTCCAGCTGGATCCCCAAAAATTTCCCGTGCTTTGCGAGTTCGGCAGGAACCTGACGCTGGCAGCGGCGCGCGGCGAGCTCGATCCTGTGGTGGGTCGGGACGACGTCATCGAGCAGACGTTGGACGTGCTGGCCAAGCGGGAAGGAAACAACCCGTGCCTCGTGGGAGTAGCTGGCGTTGGCAAGACCAGCGTCGTCCGTGGCCTGGCCCAACGCATCGCTGAGGGTCGCGACGTACAGGCTCTCGACGACAGGCTGGTCATTCAGATCCCGATAGGCGAGCTCGTCGCCGGGACGGGTGTGCGCGGCGCGCTTGCCGGACGCATCGCAGCCATTCGCAAGGAAGTGCTGCTGGCACGGGGCCGTGTGGTCTTGTTCTTCGACGAAATCCACCAGCTGTTCTTGGGCGAAGCCGCCGAAGAGATCGCCTCGGAACTCAAGCTGTCGTTGGCGCGCGGCGAGTTGCCATGTATCGGCGCCACCACGCTTGAGGAGTTTCAGAAGGCCATCGGGCACGATGCGGCGCTGGCTCGTCGCTTCGGCCTCGTTGAAGTGCAGGAGCCCTCTCGGGAAGACGCCTTCCTGATCCTCGACGCGCTTCGCCCGAGGCTCGAACAGCACCACGGCGTGCGCTACGACAAGGCCGCGCTCGCGCTTGGCGTGGCCTGGTCCATCCGCTACTTGCCTGGGCGAGCGTTGCCCGACAAGGCCGTTTCTATCCTGGATCTGGCCGGTGCCCGCAGCCGTCGCCGCGGCGGCTCCGTGGTCGCGGCTCAGGCCGTGGCGGAGGTCGTGGCCGAGCTAGCCGACATGCCGGTTGAACGCCTGCTCGAATCCGACGGCGATCGCATGCTGCGGCTCGAACAAATTCTCGCGGAGCGGGTGGTGGGCCATGGTCCGCAGATCTCTCGAATCGCGCGCATTCTGCGGCGCAATGCGGCGGGGCTAGGTTCGCGCCGACCGATTGGCACCTTCCTGCTCTTAGGGCCCACCGGGGTGGGCAAGACCGAAACTGCCAAGGCCATCGCGGAGGTGCTGTTCCACTGCGAGAGCGCGCTGACTCGGCTCGATCTATCGGAATTCAGCGAGCCACACGCGGTGGCACGCTTGATCGGCGCGCCCCCTGGCTATGTTGGACACGAAGCCGGCGGCCAGTTGACGGAAGCCGTCCGTCGCAGGCCCTATCAAGTCATCTTGCTCGACGAGTTGGAGAAGGCGCACCCCGACGTCCTGACGACGTTCCTGGGGGTGTTTGACGAAGGTCGCCTCACCGATGGTCGCGGTCGACTGGTGGACTTCACCAACACCGTGATCCTGATGACCTCGAATCTTGGCTCGGAGGTCCTGAGTAACGCTAGCCGGCGCCGAGTTGGTTTCGGGGGCGGCGAAGCGTCCCTAGATCCGCCGGATATCGCCGCAAAAATCGTGGCTTCGGCCCGCGCGGCTCTTGCGCCCGAACTCTACAATCGTATCGATGAGGTGTTGGTGTTCGCCGCACTCGACCGCGCTGACGTGCGCGAAATAACGCGTCGGCTCCTTCAGGGCGTTGCTTCTGCGCTGATGGCCCAGCGTGGCGTCTCGCTCGAGTACGGGCCGGAGCTAGTCGAGCACTTGATGGACGAAGGTGGCTTCGAACCCACGCTTGGTGCTCGACCCATGAAGCGAACGATAGCAAGGCTCCTGGAGGCTCCGCTCGCGGAGCGCATCTTGAAGGGCGAATTGCCGCGCGGGGCAGTCCTGCTAGTTACGGTCGAGGTCGCCGGGATCGAGCTGGACGTGCTGGACTGCGCGAGCGCTCCGGCAGCCGAGTAGCGCTGCCGCCCTCAGCCGGCGATGCCTTCGATGAGCGCGAGCTCGGCCCGGGAGAGTTCGAGATCATGGCAGGCTAGATCGAGTCGCATGTGCTGCTCGTTCGAGGTGCCGGTGAGCGGCAGCATGCCGAGCTCCAGCGCGAACTTGAAGACGACCTCCGGCAGCGAGCGCGCATGGCGCTTCTGGACGGCTGCGATAGCGCTCGAACCAAGCTCGCTTCGATTGGCGGTGAGTAGCGAAAATCCCTGATAAATGAGGCCATTGACTCGACAGAAGCTGCGCACCTCGCGATCCCAGCCGGTCTTCGCGTAGCAGCGATTCTGGACGAAGACGGGCTTGACTTGCGCGAGCTCAAATAGGGCCTGCAGCTGCGACAACGAAAGATTGCTGGCGCCGAGCAGCCGAACCTTGCCGGAAGCCTGCAGCTGCTCCATGGCCCGCCACGCTTGCTCGTCGGCCTCGTGCAGGCCCGAGTCTTGTTGAGGACCATGAAGCACGAACGAATCCAGGTAGTCCGTGCGTAGATGCTCGAGAGAGCTCGCGCAGGATTGCGCCACCTGCTCGGCGATGCTCGCCTTCGGATCGTAGGGAAGCCGCTGGTCTTGTCCGGCGGCGAAGGTGAACTTCGTCTGGAGGAAGAGCTGCTGGCGTTTCAGCAGGCCCCGTTCAATGGCGGAGGCGACGGCGCTGCCGACGCCCGCTTCAACATAGTGCTTGCGCTGATTGGCGGTGTCGATGCCGCGGAAGCCCGCAGCGAGCGCAAGTGAGGTGAGCGCTTCTGTGCGCTCCTCCTTCCAGGCTGTGCCGTAGAGGAAGCCGGGCACGCGGACCCCGTGGTGCAGGAGAAATTCAGGTTCTGTCATGGGCGCTTGCGTGTGCTCGAGGCTAGCGAGGTGTGGCCTCAAGCGCTCGCAGGTAGCGCTCGCGCCTCAGATCATCGGCCAGAATTTCGTGGGCTTCGGCCAGCACGGCTAGGATGGCATCGACGTCGTCTCGGAGATCGGCCGTGGCCGGCGTGAGCGAACGGCCGGGGTCGAGTTCTTCTCGCAGTTCGGCGTACGCGCGGCGCACATCGTAGCTGGTGGCGCTGCGACCGACACCCAGCAGCGTGAAGTAGTCGCCCTCGTCGACCAGCGCACGGCGAGCAGCGATGCGCGCGCGCAGAGCGGCGGCGTCGAGCTTGTCCGGCAGGACGCGAGTGGCGAGCGGGCTTGCGCGCTGCGCTGGCGCCGCCTCGGATGTCTGGAGGATCCCCAACTCGACGAGCCCCAGCAGCGCCGCGGCGAAGTCCTGTGCCGGCACACGCGACAGCGTGGTGCTGAGTTCGTCACCATCAAGCGCGCGCACCACAAGGACCTCCTGAGGAGGCAGCGCACACTCATCGAGCAGCCCCTTGCGCGGTCCCGGCCGCAGTCGGATGCTCGGCAACGCCTTCGTGTCGCAGGCTTTGTTTGAGCAAGATGTTTTGCACAGCCGCGCCAACAGGTGCCGACCACGGCTTGCCGTCAAGCGTGCCAATGATCGTGACTTCGCAGCGCCCTTGAAACTCGGGC
>JANNWK010001033.1:0-4227 GCA_031408355.1 Myxococcales bacterium | reverse complement strand
CCTTCAGAAGTCGGGTGAAAGGCCAGATTTCTGCCGAAGAAGGCCTGGCTCTTCACGCCGTCGAACAGCGTCTGGATCATGGGCGCCGACATGGTGTCGTAGGGCGAGATCTCCAGCGCCCAAACGTCGGGTTGCTCGTAGTAGGTCACGGCCCCCAGCAGGAAGCGGCGGCTGTCCGCGTAGTACTCGGTCTGGTTGAACTCGCCGAGCCGCGGCACCTCGGGCAGTCGCTGCTCGTCGGGCCCGAACACCGACAGATGCGACGACACGAAGTCGTAGTGGATGCGGTAAAGGTTGCTGTTCTGGAAGTAGAGCTGGTTCGGATGTTCGAGGTCGAGCTGGTCCACCACCAGCTTGAGCGAACGCGCCCCCGGGATGCTCGAGTCCAGGGGCTCGGAGGCGAGCGCGTCGAAGTCAGCTTGGCAACCGACGCGCAGCACGAACTCCGGCGGCGCGCTGGGCTCGGCGACCTCGCAGGCGTCTTGACTGGGCGGCTCATCGCCGCCGCAGCCACTGAGCAAGAACACACCAGCGAGCGCGCCGAGCCGGCAGGCCTTCCACATTAATGCCATGGCGTTTCTGGCCTCAGCGGGTGCTGGCGAAGCAGTAGATGCCGCCATAGCCGCCGCCCGCGCCGACCATGTAGTCGCCGTCAGCCGGGCCGCCGCCCGCCTCAACGTGCACGCTCCGCCCGCAGCCGCCCGCCTGGTGGTCCATGATCCAGAAGCGGCCGTTGTTCTCGTTCCTTGGCCAGGAATGACCGATGTTCGGGCGGTCGTCGTCTTTTTCCTCTCGGCTGGTCCAGTCCTCACAGGTGCTGGCGTCGGGGTCGTAGGTTCCGTCCGGCTTTGAGCCCGTCAGGGTGTCGTGATTGTCCGGACAAGTGTTGTTGACCAGGCACGCGGGGTTTCCGTCCAGGTGGTTGGGCAACCCGGCCTCGTTCGGAAGATCTTCCGCAACCTGGGCGTCACCACCCTCCGGTCGCTCGTGGAGGAGCCCCGCCTTGTCCATCGCCACGACGCGGCCAGCGCGATCGTACCAGGGGCCGCCACTGATGCGATCGATGGCGTTTTCCGTGGTGGTGCTGAGGAACGCCTTCCAGCCTTTGACGCTCGAGCCGGGCATGGACTTTTCCGCGATGGCCTTGCAGATCTCGTCGGCGCCGAGCACGCCCGCCTTGCCATTGAAGGAAAGGTCACCGCCGAAACCCTCGGGGTTCGCGGACAGCTCGACCATGGCGGCCTGGCTGGTGACGAAGAAGCTGAAGTCTTCCAAGACAGGCGGGCTGCCGCCCGAACCGCCCCCGCCGCCGGTGCCCGCTTGACCGGCACCGCTGCCACCGTTGGCCGCGCCGGTGCCGCCGCTGGCTCCGCCCACGCTAGCGCTGCCGGCACCGCCCGGGGCGCCGCCGTTGGTCGTTCCGGCCGCGGTGTTGTTGCCGCCGGCCGTGCTTGCCAGGCCGCCTGCTGCTTGAGCGGCCCCGCCCGCGCCGCCCGTACCGCTGTCGCTCGAGCAACCGAGCAGTGAGCTGGTGGCCAGGAGCAGTGCGCCGAGCCTAGCGCTGGCGCTCATCCGAACGGTCAAGCAAGCACCGTGGGTCGAAGAAAGGGCGATCATGATGGGCGTTTCCTTGGTTACTCGGTTCACTTACACGTGAGGTTGGTTTGGCAAAGCTGGCCGCTCGGGCAGGCGGCGCACTCGGTGTCTTCGGTGGGGCAGTCGCACGACGCGACACCTGCCACGCTGAGGCTGAGCTTGGCGCCGCTCGACACGCCGAACTCGACGCAACCCGGCTCGATGTTGGCGGAGCTGACAGCGCGTCGCGCTAGCTCAATCGCTGGAAAGCCTGCCACGCCGCGCGCGACCAACGCGTCGAGCAACGCGGCCGGGATGACGGCGGAACCCGTGTCGGCGACGTCGCAAATGACCTGCGCCGAGATGCCACCGTGGTGCGCGATGTCGACGCTGATGAGGACGCGCGCGCCAAAGTCCACCGCCTCAGGTGTCCACTCGAGGCTCAAGGGTTGGCCTGGCTCTAGGTTGAGCTCAGCTGTGGCCGTTTCGAGCAGCGTGACGCCGCGGCTTTCGAGCGTGAAGCCCGGGTAGTCTGCGCCGGCCGCGCTGAGCACGAGCGGCGCCCCGGAGCCGAAGGGCGGGCCCTCGCCGGCCAGCGGCGCGTAGTAGTCGTTCCGGCTGGGCAGGGGATTTACCGAGAGCGCAGTCGCGAGGCCCGTGACCGTGACCTTGCCGACGCTCTTGAGCTTGGGGCTCGGAACGCACGCGTCCCCGCTGCAGGTTTGCCCGGCGCCGCACTGCGGCGAACAAGCGAACTCGGGGCCGATCTCCAGTCGACAATCGCCCTCGCTCTCCAGCTTTTGCCAGAGCTTGCTCGGGTCCGTGGCGTCGTAGACGCCCCCGGCCAATTGACTGGAGGCCGGAGCCGCGCCGCTGGCCCGAATCACGGCGAGCGAGAAGCCTCCAACGCGAGCTTCCGGCGCGCAGGGTGAGTACTGGTAGCCGGAGCTGGCCCCGCCTTGCGAGGCGCTGCCGCCGCTCGACGCGCCGGCCTGGGAGTTGTTGCTAGGGTTGCTGTTGCTGCTGCAGCCGCACACCAAGGCTAGCCCTAGGCTCAGGAAGCAACGCAGGCCGGCTAAGGCGTCAGTGGTGGCTCGAGGCATCGTCACCTGGTGGTCGTAAGAAAGTTACAAACGCGAACGGGTCTGAGTAAGAAGCAGTGCTCATGTAGTACCCGCACCTTCCCATTCTAGGGCAGAATGATTGGGTATTTCGGGCGCACTGGCATATTCTGCTGCATCATGACCTCGCTCCTGGCGAGCCGGGGCCCCTCTCCCGCTCTGTTACGGCTGAATGACGTTTTCACAGCAGACATTCCCACCCCCTCCCGGGATGTGGCTGGCGCTCGCGGCCTGCCTGAGCGCCGGCTGGGCCTGCCATTCTCGTGGCCACGAGCCGTCGGGTGAGGTCCGTGAGCGGAAGTCTGCCACGCCGGGCGTCAGCTCTCGATTGGGCGAAGTTGCGGCGCGGCCAACCGCTGGGGCAGGAGCGGGCGGGTTCACTTCGGGAGCCGATTCGGCTTCGCCCGGGGAGGGAGGAGGCGCGGGTGATGGGGCCGACTCGGCTGGCCCGCCCACCGTTCGAGGCAAGCTGCGCTTCGTCGCGCTGGGCGACTACGGGCGCGCCGGGCCGACGGAGCGGCGCGTGGCCGATCTGGTGGCCTCGTTCAGTCCGGATTTTGTGGTCACGACGGGCGACAACAACTACCCGGCGGGTGAACAGGCGACCATCGACGCGAACATCGGACAGTTCTTCAGCGATTTCATCCATCCCTACAAGGGGCAGTTCGGCCAGGGCGCGGAAGAGAACCGCTTCTTCCCCACGCTCGGCAACCACGACTGGGTGACGTCGGGCGCGGCGCCCTACCTGGCGTACTTCACGCTCCCCGGCAACGAGCGTTACTACGACGTCGTGCGCGGCGACGTTCACTTCTTTGCCATCGACAGCGACCCGCACGAGCCCGATGGCGTTTCGGCGGACTCGGTCCAGGCCCTGTGGTTGAAGGAGCGCTTGGCCGCCTCGGCCGCTCGATTTCAGGTCGTCGCCATGCACCACCCGCCCTTCTCGTCGGGGTCGCACGGGAGCACGCCCATCATGCAGTGGCCGTACGCCCAGTGGGGCGCGGATCTGGTGCTCGCCGGACACGACCACAGCTACGAGCGTATCACCCGCGACGGCATCAGCTATGTGGTGACGGGCCTCGGCGGCGTCAGTACCTACAGTTTTGGCGAAGCCTTGCCGGGCAGCCGTATTCGCTACAACGCGAGCTACGGCGTTACCGTGCTCGACGTCGATCCGCTCGAGCTGCGGCTGGCCTTCTTCAACGTGGACGGCGAACGCATCGACAGCTTTGCCATCGCCGCGCGCTAGAGCGTGTCCGCGCCTTGCTGGTTCTCGCCGTCAACGTGCCCGTCCATGCCCGTGTCCGCTGGTCCGTAAGTCACCGTCGGCGGTATTGGCGCTGGTAGGCCTGGTTTCTTGGCGCGGGCAGCTGCCCGCGCAATCGGCGCAGCCTCAAGCATGCTCTTGCGGTTTTGGGCTGAAGTGGTGGTGGTGCGGTGCTCCTACCGCCTGTGCTCCCGGTGAGGCGGCGCCAAGAGTCCTTCAAAATGCCGTCAGAACGCGCGCGCCCAGCTGGGCGCGGCGCGCGCG
>JANNWK010001032.1:0-9013 GCA_031408355.1 Myxococcales bacterium | reverse complement strand
GCCTTGGCCGGCCGTCAGCGCCTCGGCGCAAGCCGCGCCACAGACGAAGGTATCCGCGGGACGCCCCTGCTTGAGCCACTCCTCGAGCTGCAGCGAAAACTTCCGTACCGGATCGCTCGGATCTTGCTCGCGCTCCGACCAAGGCTTGCCGGTCGGGGAGCCCTCGGGCGGCATGTAGTTCACGCACTCCGCCGCGGCGCCGCAGTCAGCGGTGTTGGAGCGAATGGCGCTGAGCGCCTTGTCGTCGACCGTTCGCGAGAAATCCAGCGGCAGCGCCTGAAAGTCCCCCAGGTTCGTGTCAACGTGGCAGCCCCCACAATGAGCCTTGAACTGCGCGAACAGGTCGTCGACGAAGACCGTGACCTCACGCGCTTCGTCGCTGACCAAACGTAGGTAGAGTGGCTCGGTGGACTCGACGGGACGGCAGGTGGCCCCTTCCTTGGGCGCACGCGCCACGCACACCGCACTAGCGCCGCCCTCCGCACCCTGTCCCGTCACGCCGCCAAGGGCATCCGTGGCTCCCACGTTGGCTCTGCCGCCGGACGCCACCGCGCCCAGCGGGCCGCTGTCGGCGAAGCAGCTGCCCATGGCCAGCACCGTTGCCGCCACCAAAAGGACGAGAAGGGGTCGAGCCATGCGCTGTGTCATTGCCACTCCTTGAGAGCGAGACACCTACCACGCGGTCGACGCGCTTCCCGTGACATTTGCGGCCGTCTCCGATGCGCTCTTGTCGTTGATATTTCCCCAAGACGTCACCTAGCCGTCGTCGAATGGTCGGCGTGATGCAGCACGCTCCCCGCGCCATGCGTTCCATCGCGCTCCATTCGCTGCTCCTGGGTCTCCCCCTCTCCACCGTAGCCTGCGGCGACGAGGCCCCCATCTATCCGCCGCTGCCCGCGAACAGCGACGCGGGCGGAAATGGAGTCGGAAACAACAGCAGCGGCGCGCGCCCGGCCGGCAGCGGCGGCAAAGGGAACACTACGAACACTGGGGGACGCAGTGGCAGCGTTGCCGGCGGAGCTGGCAACACGGGTGGCGCCGGCAACGTTGATCCGCTGTACGCCCACTGCGCCGAGCCTTGGACCGGGGAGGACCCGCCCGTGGAGAAGGTGGAGTGCGATCTGGATGCGCTTCAAGACGGCGGCTCTCTGACGGGTGACATCAGCGCCGATAGAACGCTCGAGTCAGGCTATTTCTACCGTCTGAGTGGGGTCACACGCGTCCTGCCCGGGAAGAAGCTCACGATTGAGCCTTGCGTCAAGGTGATAGGCGGCAGCCCTGACGACGTGTTGGTCGTCATGTCCGGAGGCCTCGGCAATCCGGCGGAGGGCTGCACGTTCCCGAGCGGCACGCCCGGTCCCAGTGGACAACTCGTGGCCGCCGGAGAGCCCATGGCGCCGATCATTTTCACCAGCGCCAAGGCCCCCGGTCAGCGCGCGCCGGGCGACTGGGGCGGCGTCATCCTCCTGGGCAACGCCCGCCACAACCTGACAAACAGCAACACGCGGGCGTCCATCGAAGGGCTTGATCAAACGGAGTGCTTCGGCTGGCACACCAACGATTTCAACCAAGAGAGCAGCGGCAAGCTTGAATACGTACGCATCGAGTATGCGAGCCGCCAGACCGGCGTGGGCAACGAAACGAACGGCCTCACGCTGGGAGCCATTGGCAGCGCCACGTCGGTTCACCATGTGATGGTCGCCAATTCGAACGACGATTGCTTCGAATGGTTCGGCGGCACTGCCAATGCCCACCACCTGATTGCGCTCAACTGCGACGACGATATGTTCGACGCCGACAACTCGTTCAGCGGTCAAGTTCAGTTCATGTTCGGGCGTCAATTCCCCACGACCACGGAGACAGACTCGCGCGGCTTTGAGATCGACTCCGGCGCTAACCCGCCGCCCTTCACCACCGCTTCGTGGTCCAACTTCACCGTCTGCGGCGGTGGGCCAACCGACACGACGGGACTGAGAGCTGGTGTCGTGCTTCGCACCCAGGCCCAGGGGACGATGCTGAATGGCCTGGTCACGGGTTTCGCTGGCGGCGGCTTCTCTGTGCTCACCGGCGGCCAAACGACGCTCACGCATAGCCACATCTTCAATGTCGATAAGGTCGCCGGAGACGGCTCTGACGAGGGCGTGTCTTGGTTCACTGACCAGGAGGGCAACAGCGCCGAAGAGCCCGATCGCTTCTGCGACTGCTGGGCGCCGAGGCCCATCCCGTTTGCCGCCACCGCGATCTCAGGGGGAACCCCCACGGGCTTCGAGGATCCGACGGCCAGCTACGTTGGCGCCTTCGAAGATGCGGCGCCAGAGCATAACTGGATGCGCGGGCTGTGGGTCGACTGGTCGGAGAACTGACCTTGCGAGTCGGCGCGACACCCGCCAGGCGTCAGTAAGTGTACGTGCCCGTCAAGGTCACGGTGGTGCCGGGATCGTAGCGACGTAGCACGGGATTCCGCCCCAAAGACTCATAGCGAATGGGACCGCTGCCCTGCCGCTGGGCTTTGAAGGCCAGCACGTCGTGGTAGGCGAACACGACCGGCTGGCGAAGCACGTTCTGGGCTACCAGCTTAAGCTCGAAATGCTTGGCCAGCTTGTGCGCGGCGCTCACGTCCAATTGATGCCGAGGCTCCTCATACACGTCGGGGAGGGGCTTCGAGCCGGCGGAAGTGACGCGCGGGCCGTATACGTTGTACAGGGCCCTGAGGTTCGTCTTGGAGTCCTCCGTGCCGTAGTCGAGCGCGAAGTTGAACACGTAGGGCGACTGATACGAAAGCGGGCGATGGCCGTTGGTCGCCGAAGCGCGGCGCGTTCCGAGCTCGACCTGCGAACGCACCAAGGTGACGTTGCCGAGCAGCGTGAACTGCTTGAGCTGAGGTGCGAGCAAGTCTAGGGTTTTTCGCCCTTCGAGCTCAAGACCGACGAGCTCGGCTTCGTCAACATTGACGAAGCCCTGAATGCCCGAGGTTCCCACGATCTCCTCGATCGGTCGTGCGAAATGCTTGTAGAAGAAGCTGAAGGCGAGCACCTCCCGCAGCGTGGGGAAGAGCTCAAAGCGCAGATCGGCGTTGGTCACCGAGGTCAGCTCAAGGTCCTTGTTCCCCTGCACGTCCACGTCGCCGCTATAGCTCGTGAACAGCGTCGGCGCGATCTCTCGCAGCTGCGGGCGAGCCAGCGTCTTGCTTAAGCCGAAGCGTGTGTTGGCTGTTGAGCTGACGGCGTACACCAGCGAAAGGGCCGGTAGCCAGTCGGTGCTGTAGATCTGAGAGCTCTCTGTCGCGCCCTCGCGATCGAACGGATCAAAACCGACAAACGTCTGGTAGGTGATTTCAGTGCGTACGCCCGCAATCGCTCGCAGCGCGGGCAACACCTTGACGTCAATCATGGCGTAAAGGGCGTAGACATCCAGCGCCGTCTCGTACTGGTCCAAGCCGAGCGTTGTCTCGTCGAGCACGAGCCCATCGGCGCGAATCGTTTCCGGCCGAAAGAGCTGCGAGGGGCAACCGGTGCTCCAGCTCTCGCCCTCACAAAATGAGACAGCGTTGTAGAACGGGCCGCGCACCCTGGCAGGCTCGACCTGAAAGCGCCGGGCACGAAATCCCCGATCGCGCGAGGTGAGCAGGCCGCCCAGCTTGAGCTTGGTTTCGTGCTCCGGATCCTGGACGAGCGGCTTTAGTACATCGAAGCCGCCTGCCCAGGTGGTGTCGGCCTGGTCGTAGTAGGCGTGAAGTCCGCTAGCGTCCGAGCTGAACTCCCAACCTGGAATACCGTCACGCTCACTGCGCAGGTAGCGCACGTCGCGGGTATCGGGCTGCTCACGCTTCGCCTTGGCGACCGACGCGTGCCAGTCGAGCTCGAGCCCCCCCGTCTTGGGGAAGCGATGCTCCCCGCGGGCCTGAAGGAAGCTCAGCGAGCGACTCACGTACTCCAGGTGGTTTGTATGGAAGCTGGCGCCTCGACTGCTCAGAAACTCGCCTTCGAGCTCGGTCGTTAGGTCGTCGGCCGTTTGGCTCTGCATGCCGATCAGACCTAAGGTGTGCTGCTTCGACAGCTCCAGCGAAGCGCTCCCGAAGGCCCCAATGCGAACACTGTCGCTGCCCTGGGTGCCTTGAAAGTTGTCACCTACGACCAGCGCCTCACTGCCGTCCGGCAATGGTTCCTTCGTGAAGCGACGCGAGGTCAGCTCCCGGAGCTGATAGGTGCGGCCATAGCTCAAGGCCAGCATCGCGCCGATCTTCTCGTCGGGTCCGAGCTTGAGGCCGTCGCCGGCGACTACGCTGACGCCGTGATTGGGCGGCGTGCCGGAGCGTAGCGTCGACATCGGCGTATTGAAGCGGTGGGCGTAGGCAACTTGCTCCTCCGGCGTCGTTTTGGAGCTGCTGAGCTTGCGCTTCTCCGGGATGCCGGGCGGGAAGGCGCGGCGCCCGCCGTCGTAGCCCAGCCAGTCGGTGCTGCTGCCTCGGTAGTCGGGGCGGCCGCGGAAGGTGGCTTCGGAGTTGAAGCCGCCGCTCGCGGAGATCTGAAACAGAGTTTGGCGGGGGAATTCACGGGTCTGAATCCGCACGGAACCGCCGGCAAAGTCCGCCGGCATGTCGGGCGTGAACTGCTTGACGATGGTCAGACTGTCGAGCACAAGCGACGGAAAGAGATCCAGCGGCACCGTGTTGCGGTCCGGCTCCGGGCTCGGCAGCGGCGCGCCGTTCAAGAGCGCGTTGGTGTAGCGCTCACCCAAGCCGCGCACGAACACGAAGCGGCCGTCGACGATCGTCGCGCCCACGACGCGCTGCGCCGCCTCCGCCGCGTTGCGATCGGGCGTGCGCGCAATCTCTGCGCGCCCGACGCCATCGCCTGCCACGGCCGACTGCTTGCGCGTCAGGTTCTGGCCCTCCGTCGATGAACGGTCGACCGACTCCTCAATCACCACTTCTTCGACGGCGCTTTCGTCCGGAACGAGGCGCACGTCCAGCCGAGTCAGCTTTCCGGCGCTGACCTGCACGTCGTCGACGCGGCTCGGTTGATGCAGCTCGTAGCTCACGCGGATGCGGTAGGTGCCGGGGGGCAGATCCAGTCGAAATCGGCCGTCTACGTCGGCAAAAACCTGCTCCTTGCGGCCCAGGACCTGGATCTGCGCGTCGATCACCGACTCGTTGAATTTCGTGTCTCTCACCACACCCCACACGCCGCCTTTGCCCTTGGGCGGCGCGCGCGTGAAGGCCTCGCCCGCCGCGGCCTCTTCGGCGGCCAGCTCTGCCTCCGCGGCAAGCTCCGCTTCGGCTTCGGACTGAGCCGCCTCCGCGGTGTCTGCCGGCTCCTTGGCCTCAGCGTCGGGGGCCGAGCCGTTCGCAGGCGCGTCGTCCGACTCGGGCGCTTCCTTCGGCTGCTGAGGCGCTGGGCGTGTCTGCGCGAAGGCCGCAGCCGACGTGACCAGCACGAGCATCGAACCGAGCGTTGTGAGGCGCATCGTTCGCAAACGACGCGACCAAGTGAAGAGCGTGTCGGACATGCAGTGCTCTTTGGCGCGCGCACCCTACACCAACGCTACGGCGTTCGTGTGCCAGAGATCGCGTCTACGTTCCGGTATTTTTAGGCGACTCTCAGACTCTGCAAGTGGCACCAAAGCTTCAAGCTTCAGTCACGCCACGGACACACAACGCGGCGCCAGGGAGCGTGCAGCGAGCAAGTCGCCACGGGTCCGCGCGACGGGGCTAGACGTGCTGCGTGACCTGCTCGGAGCGAACGCGTTCGTACTTCTTCAGTTTCTCGTAGAGCGTGGAAGGCGCGATGCCCAGAATTTCCGCGGCTTTCGCCTTGTTTCCCTGAGTCTTGCGCAGGGTTTGCTCAATGGCTTCCTTCTCGATGAACTCCAGCTTGAGGCCGCCGAGGCGAAGCAGGTCGAGATCGCAGCGAGGTTCGGGCGCCGTAGGGAAACAGAAGTGCCGTGCGTCGAGCGACGAGCCTTCGAGGAACGCTGCGGCACATGCCAGCGCGTTCTTCAACTCGCGCACATTGCCAGGCCACGATCGCCCCATGATCAGCTCAAGCGCGGCCTTCGTCACCTCGATATTCGGGTGCCCGAGATCCTCCAAAAGGCGCGTCACCAGCTGGGGAATGTCGCAGGTCCGGTCCCGCAGTGGCGGAACCTGAACCACGGCCCCCGCGAGCCGAAAGTAGAGATCCTGACGGAAGCGACCGGCAGCCACCTCCGCTTGAAGATCCCGATTTGTGGCGGCAACAATCCGCACGTCCACGGGCCGATCCTGGGTGCCGCCCACGCGACGCACCGAGCCGTTGCCGAGCACGCGCAGCAGTCGCGTCTGCAGATCGAGCGGGAGCTCGCCCACTTCGTCAAGGAACAACGTGCCGGAGTCGGCCCGCTCGAACGCGCCACAATGTTGCGACGACGCCCCCGTGAAGGCCCCGCGTTCGTGACCCAAAAGCTCGCTCTCCGCTAGGTTCTGGGCAACCGCGCCGCAGTCAAAGACCACGAAGGGGCCAGCGGCCCGAGCGCTTTGATGGTGAATGGTCCGCGCCAGCACGTCCTTGCCCGTGCCTGTCTCGCCGATCAAGGTAACGGTGACCTCTGAGCGGGCAAGCGGATCGAGCAGCTCGAAGACCCGCCGCATCGCGGTCGACACAAATGCCATTTTGCGCGGAGCCAGTGGGGCAGCTCCCTTGGGCGTCGCGACGGACCGCACGCTCCTGGCCGCCAAGTTTGCCTCGGACGCGCTGCGCCGCGCGCGAACCTCCTTGGTCACCACCGCTGTCGGCGCGCCGGCCGACTGCTCACCCCGCCAAAAGCCGCTCTCCCTAGGTGCCACGCTTGAGGCCGGCCCAGCCGGGCTCTCGTCCACCGCAAATATCTCGCTGTAGCCAACGCACGCGGCGAAAGTGCCTGTCATCATCGAGATTGCTTATACCAGCGCGCCCCACCCCCGCCTGTTACGTTTGCGAGGAGTGTGCGAGGCGACCGGCGCGTCCCCAATGGGACAACTCTAGCGGGCGTCGAAGCGACCCGGCCTGTTGAGCGGGCACATTCTGAGCGGCGACCGCCCTTGGTATGGCGAACCGGTGACGTACGCAACGATATCGAGACTAATTCGCAGCGTTCGGCTCCGCACGCTGTCCACGAAGAGCGCATCGATTCGTCACACGATGACGGCACAATGCCCGCCCATGCGGTCGCCCGTTTCTCCTCCTCGTGTGGCAACGTACCGGAACTGAGCGATGGCTTTTCGGCATTCTCTGCACCCAGGGTCGCGCGTGGTGGCGCTGAACGTGGCGGCGGTGTTTCTGCTGCTGGGCTGCCCGGTTGATGAGCGCGAGCTCGCCGTTGCACCGGATGCTGCGGGCGGGAACATCACCATCGGTGGTCGAACGGCTGGCAGCGGCGGCGTGCCCCGCGGCGGCAGCGCAGGTGCTGGCGGCGCGCCGTCCGAGCCTCCAGCCGGTGGTAGCCTCGGGCTGGGCGACGCCGGTAGTGCGGGCGACGCCAACGCGGGCGGCGGCGACGCTGCTCCCACCACGCCTCCCGTCATCGATGGCTGCGTCGACCTCGACGAGAACGGCGTGGCGGATTGCCAGGAGACCCTCGCTGACAACGCCGATTTCAAAGTCGACACGGCCAATTGGAGCGCCGATCTGGACGGCGTGATTCGCTGGACGGCTCAGAACTCCTACGGCGCTACGCCGTCGGGCTCAGCGGCCGTTGCAGGTGTTGGCGTGTTGGAGCAGGACGGTCTAGGTCAAACGGCCTCCAAGCAATGCGTGCCTGTGCCAGAAGGCAGCAATTCGCTGGTTGCCTTGGCTAGCTTCTTCATCAAGCCGGGCCAGGGCGAAGGGCTCGCCGGCGTCAGCGTGTTCTTTTTCGAGGACGCCAACTGCTCGGGTTCGCCCAACGGTCCGCTCTCTGCGGCAAGAGGGGATACAGATGCTTGGACGACCCTGCAGGCCAATGGCCCGGTGCCGGTGACGGCAGCCTCCATGCTCGTCCGGCTCACGGTGACCAAGCCCTTCCGAAGCGCGTCCTTCGAAGTGCTGTTCGACAACGTGCTGATCAGGGGCCAATGACCGAAGGCCTTGAGCGCGGAGCGCCGAGCACGGTAGCCCTCGCGCGCCCCGCGCGACTCCGACTCACCGCTCGCTACGCCCTCACCTATTGTGGGATCGCGGCTGTCTTGTTCTCCGTCTACGCCTTCCCGTTCGAGCTGTTTGGCGCGCAGGAAGATTGGTTGACGGGTTACCTGGCCATGCACGCTCACATCGCTGGAGCGGTGCTCGGCTTGTTCGACGACGGCGTGGCGGTGGCCGGAACCTACATTCACGGCCGGTATCCGTTGCAGATCGTGCGCAACTGCGACGCGGCCGAGATCAACATCCTGTTCGCGAGTGCGGTGCTGGCCTTTCCGGCGCGTTTTGGGCGCCGGCTAGGCTCGCTGGCGCTCGGGGTTTGCGTGCTGGTCGCCGCGAACATCCTACGCATTTGCTGCCTGTATTTCATCGGTGTTCACGCGCCCGGCTGGTTCAAGGTAGCGCACGAGGAAATCTGGCCGCTGCTGCTGGTTGCGTTCGCGACCCTCGTCTTCTTGCGCTGCGTCCAGTTCATGCAAGAGGGCAACGTAGGCCTTGAACCCGACATTGCCCGCTGAGGTTCCCGCTCCGCGCAAGCGCTCCCCGCGTCGCGCGCTGCTTGAATTCCTGTTTGCGTTCAGCTGCGTGTTCGCCGGTCTCGCCTTGCCGTCTCCAGGCCTCGGTCCGCTCTATGTGCGCGCCCACACTGCCCTCGGCAATGCCGTGGTGACGAGGCTCGCGCTGACCAGCGGGGTCGGCCTGGCCTTCGCGGCTCCGCGCGAGGAGCTTATCGCGGAGCCTTGGCGCACCACCCTGCAGATCACGCCGATTCGGCCCGCCGCGCCAGCCCAAGTGCCGATCGATCTCCGCGGCCTGTTGTTCCTGCCGACAGCGGCGTTCGTTGGGCTGGCGCTGGCGGTGCCGCTGGGCTCTGCTCGCCG